>CAZGKS010000007.1:0-21855 GCA_964526275.1 uncultured Methylobacterium sp.
TTGAACGTCTCCTGCGCCTGTGGCAAAACGGCGTCAACTTCGATTGAAAATCGGCGCAGCGAAGCGTGGCACTGGCATGCGCGCGCCAAAGCCTCCCCTCCCCCAAAGCTTTGCGCGCCAAAGCCTTGACCGTTGAAGGGGATAGCGGTTCATGCCCACAAAAAACGTGAAGCGCGCGCCCTAAAAGCAACCCTAAGTTGATTTTCCAAAAGATAAAAACCGCATAAAGCGCAGAGATTTCAACAAAAACCAGAAAATATCAATGGCAACACAACTTAAGGTTACATTTTAGATGAGCGCGCAAATGGCTCAGATCAACGCACAGGCTGCGCGCTCAAACCCCTGCTCCAAAACCCCGCTCTATCGCACGATATGCCCTCAAATAGACCCGCAGCACAAAACCAAAGGCGCGCAGAATGCGATGCCACGCAAACGCATCCTGCTCTCGTGAAAAACAGCCCTCTTCGGCAAGTGTTTTACGCCCGTTTTGTCAGCCGCGCGATCAAACTGGAAGTATCCCAGCGGTTGCCGCCCATCGCCTGCACATCGGCATAGAACTGGTCGACCAAAGCGGTCACCGGCACCTGCGCGCCGTTGCGCCGCGCCTCTTCGAGCACAATACCTAAATCCTTGCGCATCCAGTCAACAGCAAACCCGAACTCGAATTTGCCTGCATGCATGGTCTTGCCGCGATTTTCCATCTGCCACGACCCCGCCGCGCCCTTGGTGATCACCTCCAGCACCGCCTCAATATCCAGCCCGGCGTGCTGGCCAAAATGGATCGCCTCGGCCAGCGCTTGCACCAACCCGGCAATGCAGATCTGGTTCATCATCTTGGCCAATTGCCCCGAACCCGCAGCCCCCAGCAACCGCGATGCCCGCGCATAGGCCGCCATTACCGGCTCAGCGCGCGCATAATCCGCCCCCTCACCCCCGCACATGATCGTGAGCACGCCGTTTTCTGCCCCCGCTTGCCCGCCGGAAACCGGCGCATCGATAAACCCGATCCCGCGCGCGCGCGCCGCCTCAGCCAGCTCGCGCGCAACCTGCGCCGAAGCGGTGGTATGATCAATAAACAAAGCCCCTTTTTCCATGGCGGCAAACGCGCCTTCCGGCCCCAGGGTTACAGCGCGTAGATCGTCGTCATTGCCGACGCAAGCGATCACGATCTCTTGCCCGCGCGCTGCCTGCGCCGGGGTCGGCGCGCTCTGGCCTGCAAATTTGGCGGTCCACGCGGCCGCTTTAGCCCCCGTACGGTTATACACCGTAACGGCATGCCCGCCCTTGGCAACCAGATGCCCCGCCATAGGAAATCCCATCACCCCCAGCCCCAGAAACGCGATTTTGGTCATGATCCCTCCTATTTCAGCACAAGATGCCGCGTCGCACGCGCTTCCAGCGCGTCCCAGACCCGGCGGATAATCTCAACCAGCAGCAGATAAATCAGCGCCGCCACCAGATAGATCGATAGATCAAAACTACGCGCAAAGGCCAGCTTTGTCGCCCCCATAAGATCATAAAGCGTGACCAGCGACGCCAGCGCACTCGCCTTGATCATCACCACCAATTCGTTACCCAACGGCCGCAACGCCATAATCGCGGCCTGCGGCGCCTCCACCCGCAGAAAAATCGCCAAAGGTCGCAAGCCCAGCGCCCGCGCCGCTTCCGCCTGCCCTGCCGGTAGCGCCAGCATCGCGCCGCGAAAAATCTCGGCCTGATACGCCGCCGTGTTGAGCGTAAACGCCAGCAGGCAGCACGAAAGCGGATCGCGAAACAGCCACCACAGCCCGATATCTTGCCAAAACAACCGGAACGAGCCCAAACCGTAATAGATCAAAAAAAGCTGCACCAATAACGGCGTGCCGCGAAAAAAGGTCATATAGGCGGCAACCATTCCGGCCACAAAGCGCGGCGCACGCAGCCGCGCCAGCGCCAGCCAAACCGCAAGCGCCGCCCCCAGCAGCATGGAAACCGCAACCAGCTGCAAGGTGAGCGCAAAGCCATCGGCCATGCGGCAGCCATAGCGCTCCAGCACATCCCATCCGAGCGCATAGCCGGGCCATTCGCACCAACTCATCGCGATGTCCCCGTCCGCGCCAGACCACGTTGCGTATAGGCCTCCAGCCGCGACAGACCATAAGCGGAAACGCCCGAGAACAGCAGATAGATCAAGGCAGCAACGCCGAAGAACAAAAACGGCTCCTTGGTGACCACATTGGCGCGCGTGGCGATAAACATCGTATCTTGCAAGGTAATAACTGAGACCAGCGAGGTTTCTTTGAGCAAAACCATCCAATTATTACCAAGACCAGGCAAGGCAACGCGGAAAAGTTGCGGAAACACCACCAACCGAAACGCCTGCACACGGGTGAGCCCCAAAGCGGCAGCGGCCTCGCGCTGGCCTTTGGCGATTGAATTGAGCGCCCCCAGCCACACTTCCGCCGAAAACGCGCCAAGCACCACCGCCAGCGCGGCCATGCCCGCAACAAACGGCGAAATCTCGATCGCGGTAAACCCCAAAGCGAGCCCAACCTTCTGGATAAGGATCTGGAGGCCGAAATAAAGAATATAAAGGGTTAGCAGTTCCGGCATGCCACGGAAAACCGTGGTGTAAAACTGTGAAAGCGCGCGCAACGCCCACCAGCGCGACCGCCGCGCCAGCGCCACCACCAGCCCCAACCCCAACCCGAAAGGCAGCGTCGCAAGCGCGATCGAGAGCGTAACCCACGCCCCGGCAAGCAGGGCATAGCCCCACCCTTCCGGCCCGAACGAGAGCAGCGCAAGCTTACTTTCCATATAACGAAGGGTCCTTTTATTGAAAATTTGGGTAAGGGAGAAAGTCCGGTGGCAGAAAGGACGGGGGTATGACGGGGGTATAAAGGACAGGGGCCGAAAATCAGGCGGCAGCAAACACGTTTAGGCGGAAAACTCTGTGCTAGAAAATCCGATTGCAGGCAAAGCGCCCCTTTCTCCCACCGCAGGCAGTGAAGCCTGCGAGTAAAGAGCGCGCAACAGCTTGCAAACGCACATGTTATCCTAAAAGTTCATCAAACGCGCGCGCCCAAGCGCTTACGACAAACCCTCACACGCCTCCCGCATCGACACGCGGCAGAACCACAGGGAAAACCACAGGGCCCGCCGCGCGCGCTCAAAACGGCTGGTGCATTTTTGCTTTGGATGAAACAATCCAAAGCAAAAGACGCGTTCTTCCAAAAACAGAAAGGAGCATGATGTATTTACATCAAAACACATCATGCTTCAGAGCGCTTTTCGATCAGATGGATCGAGATCGCGCGCTCTGTCTTTTCATGTTTTAACACATTTTCTGCGATCAACCGGCAAACACTTGAGCAGAAAAGGCTCTAAAATAAACCGCTTTACTGGATTGACTTCTTGCCAAGCCACTTCATGGCGTGTTTATCGAGCGAACCATCCTTTTTGGATTGTTCAATCGCCGCATTGAGCTTGGCCAGCAGTTCCGGCTCGCCCTTGCGCACGGCCATGCCAACCCCCGGCCCGTGGATAGCGGCATCCCGCTTCACTTCCGCGATGATCTTGCAGCAATCCTTGCCCTTGCCTTTGACAAAGGTATCGAGCGCCTCAAGATCCGCGACGATATAATCCAGCCGACCATTGGAAAGGTCGAGATTGGCCTCCTCTTGGGTGGGGTAGGGGCGCGCGGTCGAGCCTTTGAAATAAGCCTCAAGGTAATTCATATGGATGGTGGAACCTTGCGCGCCGATCGCCTTGCCCTTGAGAGCGGCGGGCGAAATATCGGTGGAGGTGATGGATTTAGCACCCGCCATCGCAATGGGGGTGGAGGTATAAACCGCTGTGAAATCAACGCGTTTTTGCCGCTCCGGCGTGGCATTCATGCCCGCAACAATCACATCATATTTGGAGGAAAGCAGCGCCGGGATAATGCCGTCCCAATCCTGCACGACCCAGGTGCATTTAACCTTCATGGCCGCGCACAGGCCGTTCATGTAATCGATCTCAAAGCCTTCCAGCTCTTTTTTGGCGTTGAGATTATTATAGGGAGGATAAGCCCCCTCGGTGCCGATGCGGATTTCGTTCCACGCCTTGCTTTGGGCGGAAGCCGTGCCCGCAAAGCCAAGCATGGAAGCCCCGAACAGGGCAACGCCCATGCAGGCTGAAGCCAGAACCGAACCCTTATTGTGGTGTATACGCATGGTTTTCTCCCTCTTTTCCGTGTTTTGGTGTGTTAGCAGTCTTGTCCTTATGGTGACTTGTCCCTGCAATGTCTTGTCTCTGCGGTGACATGATCCTGCGATCTGCCCGCATTGTGTTGGGGGGCGACAAAACCCCTGTCTCTCCCCATCCTGAGCGTATCATAGAGGGGCGCGGGGAAGAGTCTAGAGCGTTTTTGTTTTTCATGAAATCATAAAAAGCAAAAGACGCTTTATTCCACAAAGAGATAAGAGCAGGATGTATTGCCATCAAAACACATCCGGCTCCAAGGCAAAACCTCATTTGAAAAACGCCCGAAAAGCCGGATGAACCGCCTCCCGGAACACCTCCACCGGCACCGTGACATCAAACATCCCTTCCGCATAGGCCCCCATTTCATAGGGCGCATAGAGCAATTGCACCGCTACAACCGGCGCACGGGAGGGCAATGTGTTGGTTTTTCCACCGATAGTATCTGCGGTCAGGAAGACATAATTCGCAAAATAAGCGTGTTTGCCGCCCGCCTCACTGCCCATGAACATATCCTCTTTAAGGCGCTTGCGCACGGCTTCCGGCGTGATCGTTTCCTCGTCTTTTTCGAGTTTCTGGCGCGCAATCTCCTGCCTTATATAGGCCACAAGCCGCGCCCGGACCGGGCTTTGGCGGTTAAGCCCCTCGATAATCGCGTGCAGCGGCACCGGGCGGTTGGCCTTCAAATCGAACAACGCGGATTGAAACGCGGTATTACCATGCGCCCCGCCGGTAAAAAGATAATGCGTGCCGTGCAAGGACAAAAACGTATCGGAGGCCCAATAGGCCTGAAACGAGCCCTCATAGGCAGCCGAAAGCTCGGTATCTTCAGCCGCCAGAGCCTTGGCCGCCTCCTCCGCCTCGCGGATATAGCCTTGCGCGCTTTGGAGCGCATAGGCCCGGCTGGCCCGCATCGCCCCCGTTGCAGCATCGACATCAAGCGAAATCGACAATTTGGGCCCGGTGCGCGAAACCAATGCGGTTTTATCTTTATCTGGCTTAGCTTTATCCGGCGTCACGCGATCGGGCGCCCCGGAACGCCCCGCTCCCGCAGCGGGCATCTGCGCAGGCGTTGCGGCAAGCGTAAAGCCCGGCGCGAACCCGCCGCCGGCAAAAAACAGCGCTGCAACCGCCAAAGCACGCCCCCGGATCGCTCTTGTCCACATACCAGAAGATCCTCAAAAACAGCCCCGCGCAGGCAGGGCATTGCAAACCAGAGGGCATATCATACCGCTTTTGCCGTTTTGGCAAGCTGCCAACCTCACGGCCAATCTCACGGCCAACCTCGCCGCCAAGCCACCAAAAACCGCCCAATCGCATAAAGAGGGCAAACCCGCGCGGCAAACACACCCGTAAACACAATTGCCTAAGCGACAAAACCTTGGCACAAGCAGCAAGGCACACTCTGCCCCCTGCGAAGGGGCTTATCCAAGCGAATACCGTCAAGGAACCCGCATCATGCCCGCACAAACCGCGCTTCTGGCCGCCTTGCAAGCCGCAACCCTGCCCGATGGCCGCGCCCTCCCCCAATCCGGCGCGCTCTCGGAAATCGTGATCTATGCCGACAAGGCCTATTTTTCGATCTCCCTGCCAGACCCCCGCACGCCAGAAGCCGAGACCTTGCGCGCCAAAGCCGAAGCGATCGCCAAAACCGTGCCGGGAATCGCGGCCGCTTTTGTAACGTTGACGGCCGAGAAAAAACCGCTCCCCGCAAGCGCGTCGCCCCGCGCCAACCCGGCCGCAGGCGCTGCGAAAATCGCGGTATCGGGCGTCAAACACATCATTGCGGTTGCCAGTGGCAAGGGCGGGGTCGGTAAATCGACCACCGCGTGCAATCTGGCGCTCGCCCTGGCGGCGCAAGGGCTGAAGATCGGCGTGCTTGATGCCGATATTTACGGCCCCTCCATGCCCAAATTGTTTGGCCTGACCGGCAAACCCACAATGGGGGAAGGGCGCACGCTCAACCCGCTCGAAGGGTTCGGGGTCAAGGTGATGTCCATCGGCTTTCTGGTCGAGGAAGACTCCGCGATGATCTGGCGCGGCCCGATGGTCATTTCCGCCATCCAGCAAATGCTGCGGGAGGTAAACTGGGGCGCGCTCGATGTGCTGGTGGTGGATATGCCCCCCGGCACGGGCGACGCCCAGCTCACCATGGCCCAGAATGTCCCGCTGGCCGGCGCAGTGATTGTCTCCACCCCGCAGGATCTGGCGCTTATCGATGCACGGCGCGGCGTGGCGATGTTCCGCAAGGTCGAAGTGCCGATTTTGGGGGTGATCGAAAACATGTCGAGCTTCGTGTGCCCCAGTTGCGGCACGCGGCATGATCTGTTCGGCCATGGCGGTGCGCAGGCAGAAGCCATGCGAATCGGCGCGCCCTTTTTGGGAGAGATCCCGCTCGCCATGGCAATCCGCGCCCGCTCGGATGCCGGCTTGCCCGTTGTGGTCAGCGAGCCGCAGGGCCCGCACGCCGCCGCGTATCGGGCAATCGCCCAAACGCTCTGGGCCAGCCTTGAAAGCGGCTCTTTCCGCCGCCTGCCTCCGCAAATAGTTATCGAATAAACAATCGCCCCGCCAAAGGCTCTTGCCAAATACACGGACTGGATTACAAATAGCATCGGAAGCGCCATAAAACCGGCGCTCAACGATTAACAAGGCATGGCTGGAATGCCGCCTAATCTGAGGGAGAACCATATGAAACGCCGCCAATTTCTCACCGCCGCCGGGGCAGGTCTTGCCGCCACCGCCATCGCCAAACCGGCGATCGCGCAAAGCGCCCCAGAAATCAAATGGCGCGTGACCTCAAGCTTCCCCAAATCTCTGGATACCATTTTCGGCGCTTCGGAAGTTTTTGCCAAAGCCGTTGCAGAAATGACCGACAACAAATTCCAGATCCAGGTTTTTGCCGCCGGTGAAATTGTCCCCGGTCTGCAAGCCGCCGATGCCGTAACCAATGGCACCGTGGAAATGTGCCACACCGCGCCGTATTATTATGTCGGCAAAGACCCAACCTTCGCCTTCGCAACCGCCGTGCCGTTCGGGCTCAATTCCCGGCAAGAAGATGCTTGGTGGATGTATGGCGGCGGCAGCCAATTGATGAACGAATTTTTTGCAACGCATAACATGCATTCCCTGCTCGGCGGCAATACCGGCTGCCAGATGGGGGGCTGGTTCCGCAAGGAAATCAAAACCGTTGCCGATCTTTCCGGCCTTAAAATGCGTATCGGCGGCTTTGCCGGGCAGGTGCTCACCAAACTGGGCGGCGTGCCGCAACAGATCGCGGGGGGTGATATTTACCCCGCCCTTGAAAAAGGCACGATCGATGGCGCCGAATGGGTCGGCCCCTATGACGACCAGAAGCTCGGCTTCAACAAGGTTGCGCCGTTCTATTATTACCCTGGTTGGTGGGAAGGCGGCGCGATGCTGCAATTCATGATCAACAAGGCAAAATGGGACGCATTGCCCAAGGCCTATCAGGCTGTTCTCGATGCCGCCTCGCATCTCGCCAACACCGATATGCAAGCCAAATACGACGCCCGCAACCCTGGCGCGCTGAAATCGCTGGTCGCCGCCGGTACCCAGCTCCGCCCCTTCCCGCAAGAAGTGATGGAAGCGTGCTACAAGGCCGCAACCGAGCTTTATGCTGAAACCAGCGCCAAAAATGCGGCGTTCAAGAAAGTCCACGATTCGTATATGGCCTTCCGCGGCGATCAATATCTGTGGTGGCAAGTCGCCGAAGCTACCTATGACAACTTCATGATCCGCGCCAGAGCCCGCGGCTAAGCTTCACCAAATCAGCGCGCCCCCCTTGTGGGGGCGCGTTTTTCTGAAGATATAAAAACAAAAGCAAGAAGATACCCGCAAGATACAGCGCCGTTTGGGCGCATCTTTCTATGGCGTTTTTTCTTTTGATAGCCCCATAACAAGCAAAAGACGCGTTCTTTAACAACGCGATAAAAGCATGATGTGTTTTCGTTTGAGCACGTCACGCCCTAAATTCAAGATACGTTCAGGTAGAAACGCATCCCGATCTCATACTTTTGTTTTCACAAGGTTTTTGCGCTAGAGCAATTCCAGCGATCGTTGGAACCGGTTTCGCGTCCGGAATTTCGTTAAAACAAAGAGATAGAGAATTTTCGGCGATTCAGCCATCGCTGGAAACGCTCTAGCAGGCTTCCACTTTATCGTAGCCTGCTCTAAAATTTCATCGCCCCGCCAATGCGGGCGGTTGTCATGCTGGTTTTAGGCAGCGCGTCCTTCTCCCCAAAGCGCAGATACGTCACCTCTCCGCGCAAAAAAGCATTGGGCGCCACCCGTATATCCATCCCGGCGCCGATCAACGGGCCAAAAACCCATCCGTTTTTGACAACATGCCCGCTATACGTACCAGATGCACTGGTGACCGGGACAGCTGGGTTGGTAATATCCGTCCGCGACCAGGTGCCGCTCGCTTGCGCACTGTGCTCTGCGCTTCCCATCGCGACCCCGAACGCCATATACGGCATAAAGCGATCGGTCAGCGCCCAGCCTACCCGAGAGCGCACGGCAAACCAGCCGCTTTGCGTCGCCTTGGCGGTCGCATTGCCGTTGACATCCGTGCGGATATTGCTCGCCGTGCTGGTAAAGGTATAGGGCGAAGAACTGTTGAGCGAGGCTTTGGTGGTCACCAGCTCGGCTTCAACTCCATAAACCAACTGCTCATATTGCCAGTTCATGCCCACAAAAGCCCCTGCCAATGCGCCGGTTCCTTTGGAATCCGCAAAGGAAATGCTGTTACGGATACCCGCTTGCACGGCGCTATCCGTGGAGATCGCCCCTTTGAGGGCGGAATTGATCCCGCTTTGATTGCCACTCACCGATTGTGTCCCCACAAACGTGCCGACATAAACGCCAGCCCAATCGTCGGACTGAAAACCGTTGATTGTACCGCGCAGCCATTCTTGTGCTTGCACGGCAGAGAGGGTAGGCAACGCCAGAACCAGAACGCCTATCCGGATAAACGATGCGCCATATCGGTTGAAACATTTCTGGAACATCATATCCCCTTGCACGCAGCACAATCTTGCATTTCTCCTGTAATGAATAGAAATTTATAGTTAATTTCACCTTAAAAGCCGGATCATCCCCTCTTTAACGGCTCGCGCGCCCGAACCTAGCGGGTATCGGTGCGCATAGGGGCCCACATCCCCGCCCCGCCGCATGCGGGTGGTTGTCGATTGCATCCCCGCGCGATAAGAAAGAAGATGGACTGAAAAATTAGCCCATCACCCAACAAGCCGCGCGCGGCGGCTCACCCGCGCAACAGGGGAGACCATGGCCAGTTTGTTTCGCCCGCCCGCCCCCACCGCATGCCCGCACGCCGCATGCCCGAAAGCCGCGTTCCCAAGAGCCGCGTTCCCAAGAGCTATCCATGCAGCAAGCTAAGGCCCCCCAACCGCCCATCCGGATCGCGCTGGCGCAGCTCAACCCCATTCTGGGCGATGTGACCGGCAATGCCGACAAGCTGCGCAAGGCGCGCGCGCAGGCCGCCCAAGCCGGGGCGCAGGTGCTGGTGCTGCCCGAGTTGTTTTTGACCGGGTATCCGCCCGAAGATCTGGTCACCCGCCCGGCTTTGGTGCAGACCTGCCGGGCGATGCTCGACACCTTGGCGCGCGAAACCGCCGATGGCGGCCCCGCTATTCTGGTCGGCACGCCCTGGCTGGCGGGCGAAGCCGAGCAGGCAAGCGAAACCGGGCGGGCGGGCGGGAGCCTGCATAATGCCGTCGCCGCGCTCGATGCCGGCAAAATCGTGGCGGTGCGCTTCAAGGTAGATCTGCCCAATTACGGCGTCTTTGACGAAAAACGCGTTTTTACCCCCGGCCCCCTGCCCGGCCCCATCGCCCTGCGCGGGGTCAAATTCGGCGTGCCGATCTGCGAGGATATTTGGGGCGAGGAGGTAGTGGAATGCCTCTCGGAGACCGGCGCGCAAGTGCTGATCGCGATCAACGGCTCGCCCTTCTCGCGCACCAAGCGCGATGAGCGGCTCTCGGTTGCGGTCGCGCGGGTGCGTGAAAGCGGCTTGCCGCTGCTCTATCTCAACCAGATCGGCGGGCAAGACGAACTGGTGTTCGACGGCGCCTCCTTCGGGCTCAACCCGGATCTGTCTTTGGCCTTCCAGATGCCCGATTTCGCGGAAGATCTGCGGATCCTCACGCTGGAGCCTACCCCTTCAGGCTGGCGCATCGCGCAAGGGGAATGCACCCCTCTGGCAGACGAGGAACAGGCCGATTATACCGCCTGCATGCTGGGTTTACGCGATTATGTCGAAAAAAACCGCTTTCCCGGCGTGGTTCTGGGCCTTTCCGGCGGTATTGATTCGGCGCTGTGCGCGGCTCTGGCGGTCGATGCTTTGGGCGCAGAGCGTGTCCACGCGCTCATGCTGCCCTATCGCTACACCGCGCCCGCAAGCCTTGCCGATGCGCAGGCCTGCGCACAGGCGCTCCATATCCGCTACGATACGATGCCTATCGGCGAAGGGATAGCGGCCATTGAGGCCACGCTGGCGCCGCTTTTTGCAAGTACCTTGCCAGGGACCACCGAAGAGAACCTGCAATCGCGCCTGCGCGGCCTGCTGCTGATGGCTATGTCCAACAAATTCGGCACAATGCTGGTAACAACCGGCAATAAAAGCGAAATGAGCGTCGGCTATGCCACGCTTTACGGCGATATGAATGGCGGCTTCAACCCCATCAAGGATCTGTATAAAATGCGGGTTTTCGCGCTGTGTCATCTGCGCAACCGCTGGCAGCCCCCTGGCGCGCTGGGACCTGCGGGCGTGGTGATCCCGCCCGATATTATCGCCAAACCCCCCAGCGCCGAATTGCGTGAAAACCAGCGTGACGACGATTCCCTGCCCCCCTACCCGGTGCTCGATGCCATTTTAGAAGGCTTGGTGGAGCAAGCCTTGCCGGTCCATGCCTTGGTGGCGCGCGGCTTTGAGCGCCAAACCGTAGAGCGGATCGAGCATCTGCTGGCTTTGGCGGAATACAAGCGGCGACAATCCGCCCCCGGCGTCAAGCTCACCTTGCGCGCGTTCGGGCGGGACCGCCGCTACCCGATCACCAACCGCTTCCGCGACAAACTGGAAGCGAATGTTACGCCCGACCCAACCCTTGCCCCTGATCGCGTGCTCCCCAACGCGCAAGCCTATGACACCTAACCCGCCCCCTGGCTCCGTTACCCTATTGACCCCGTTACAATACCGAACCCGAATGGCTGACATGAAACCCGTTTATCGCTTCGCCCCCTCCCCCACCGGCTATCTGCATATTGGCAATGCCCGCACGGCCTTGTGGAATTTTCTGCTCGCCCAACAAAGCGGCGGCACGTTTATTTTGCGTTTCGATGATACCGATACCGAACGCTCGCGCCCGGAATACGCGCAAGCGATTTTGGAAGATCTGGGCTGGCTCGGCATTGTGCCAGACCGGATCGAGCATCAATCCTTGCGGCTCGATCGCTACGCCCTCGCCTTCGACGCCTTGAAGGCGAGCGGACACCTCTATGCGGCCTATGAAACCGCCGAAGAGCTGGAGCGCAAACGCAAACGCCAGCAAGCGCGCGGCTTGCCCCCGGTTTATGACCGCGCCGCTTTGGCGCTTTCAGCGCAAGAGCGCGCGGAACTCGAAGCGCAGGGGCGCAAGCCGCATTGGCGCTTCAAGCTCTCCGGCCAAACCGTGCGCTGGCCCGATGGCATTCGCGGCGACAGCCATATCGAAAGCGCCGCCCTCTCGGACCCCATTCTGGTGCGCGCCGATGGCTCGGTGCTCTATACCTTCGCCTCGGTGGTCGATGACATCGAAATGGGGATCACCGATATTCTGCGCGGCGAAGACCACGTGGCCAATACCGCCGTGCAGATCGAGATTTTCGCCGCCCTTGGTGGCGCCCTGCCGCGCTTTGCACATCATAACCTGATCGCCGCCGCCAATGGCGAAGAAATGTCCAAACGCACCGGCGCGCTCTCGATCCGCTCTTTCCGGGCGGAAGGCGTCGACCCGCTGGCGGTTGCCCTGGTCGCAACCCTCACCGGCACCTCGGAGGCCGTGCGCCCCCTGCCGGGCCTTGAAGCCTTGGGCACCCTGCTCGCGCTCGATAAACTCTCCCGCGCCCTCACCAAATTCGACCCCACAGAGATCCGCGCGCTTTCGACCCAGCTTTTGCACGCCAAACCGTTTGCTGCGGTCAGCGAAGCCTTGGCCGCACAGGGCATTACCGGGCCAAAGGCGCAAGATTTCTGGGCGCTCGTGCACGGCAATCTCACCCGGCTGGAAGAGGCGGCGCTGTGGTGGCAGCTCCTGACCACGCCGCAAGCCTTCCCCAGCGAGGAGCCCGCCTTCGTGGCGCAAGCGCAAGCCTTGCTCCCCCCCGGAGAGATCACGCTCGACACCTGGAAGATCTGGACAGACGCCCTTGGCGCCGCCACATCGCGCAAGGGCAAGGCGCTGTTTTTACCGCTGCGCTTGGCGCTGACCGGGCAAAGCGCCGGACCGGAACTGAAAACCACCCTGCCCTTTTTGGGGCGGGAAACCGTTCTGGCGCGCCTTGAAGCCGCAGCGCAGGGGGCAGCATAAGGCCGAAGCAAAACGCTCTTGTGCAAGAATGCCCGGATGATCGATCCAACAAACACAAAAAGTATAAAGCATGCTGCGATAAAGCGGATACCGGTTAATCGCAGTCTACAAAAAGAAAAAATACCCGCAGGATACGTTTTGCCTGAACGCCCTCTGCTATAAGGGCCGATATTTCGCCCATCCACGGCGCAGTGCGCCGCATACATCTTGTTTCACAAGCGTTATTACAAAAGCGTTATTGCGCCAAAATTGCGCCAAACTTATTCTGGTTGCACCTGCTCCATCAAATTTTCCAGCCTGGCCTTGTCGAGCCCCTGCCCCTCCGGGCGGCTTTTACCGGCAAGCGTTTTTCTGGGCACAGCCCCCTGCACCGGCACACCCCCACCGGGCAAACGCGGCCGGCCCGAATGCGCGGCCTGCTCCTCGGTAACCACAATATCCCCCTTACGCGCTTCCACCAAATCCGGATGCCCCGCCTGCAGCTGCGCCCAGGTTTTCTCGACGCCCTTGCAGATGCATTCGGAATCATAGTGCTGCCGATACCGCCCGGCAGTCGGCAGCGCGGTATAGGGCGCGCCATCTGCCGTGCCCGCCGTAGAAATATCGGCATGCGGCGCCATGTAATAAACCTGCGTAGCGCTCGCCGGGCAAAGCGCCGCGCAGACATTTTTAGCATCCGCACCCCGGCCAACGCCTTCAAAATTGACCGGAAAATAAAATCCGTCGCAGGTGCGCACACAAACCGGCATGCCGCCGCCATAGCGGGGAGGGTCCACCACCACATCCGGCATCACTTCGCGCATAACCGGTGCGCCGACCTTGCCTTGCCCATCCGGATTGAACAAGTGCTCAAACAAACTCGGGCTGTTGGGGGAGGCGAAAATCACCCCGCGCGTTTCAGGTTGAGCTTGTGGGGTTTGTGGCCGCACGCCCGCACAGCCATAGCGCGTATAGGCCGCCTCCAGCTGCGCACGATGCGCGGCGGCACTATCGGAAGCGATCACCGCCCGCAATTGCGCCGCCTCCTGCAGCAAGGGCCCGCACACAACCGGCGCTTCCCCGCCGAAAATCGGCAAGCGGCGGCGCAGACATTGATAATTGTCGATAGCGGCCTGCACCTTGGCAAGTTCCGCGCGCGCGCGCTGGATATCGCGCCCCGCGCCTTGCGGCAGCGCAGCAAATTCCGCCCGGATCTGCGCGCAGACCTGCGGCTCTTGCGCCAACGCGCCGCTGGTCCCCAAAGAGCAAACCCACACCCCGCAAAGCGCCGCGAAAGCCCCGGCCATCCACAGCCGAAAGCGCGCCAGGCGGACTTTATGCAGGGGGAACCGGGCTTTATGCAGGGGGAACCGGGCTTTATGCAGGGGGAACAAGGGCGCTGCCACGGCTGTCTCCGTTGCCGACTCACATCGCTTGCACGATACCAGCGCAACCGCGTTCCGGAAACCGTTTTGGCACCCTATCCCCGCAAGCTTGCGCCCGCACCTATAGCATTTTTGCTTTTGATGGCATCATCAAGAGCAAAAAACGCGTTCTTCCACAAGGATATAAGAGCAGGATATGTTTCCATCAAAACACATCCTGCTCTGCCCCTTAGCGGCGTTGCAGAACCGCACGGATCATCAGGGAATCATAGGCATGTTCGCCGATCTGCCACCAGCCATATTGCTCTTTCGTGAAGGCATCGAGCGAGGCAAGCCCTTTCTGAAACAGCGGATTTTGCGCTGAAACCTCCGCGTAATAGGCGCGCGCGGCATCATACGCCGCTTCCATGACCGGCAGGGGGAAGCCACGCAATTCGGTGCCTGCGCCGAGCAGACGCTTGAGCGCTGGCGCGTTGACGGTATCGTATTTGGCCAGCATCCAGGCATTCGCGCTCTCGCATGCCGAGCGCAACGCAGCCTGATAATGCTTGGGCAGACGCTCCCATTGCTCGATATTCACACAAAGATGCAAGCTGGCCCCGCCCTCCCAGAAACCGGGATAGTAATAATATTTGGCAACTTTAGAAAACCCAAGTTTTTCATCATCATAGGGGCCAACAAATTCTACAGCGTCAATCGTGCCCTTTTCAAGCGCCGGATAAATATCCCCCGGTGCGATCTGCTGCGGCACAACCCCCATCCGCGCCAGAATTTGCCCGCCAATCCCGCCGATGCGGAATTTGAGCCCTTTGAGGTCTTCGAGAGTCTTGATTTCCTTGCGGAACCAGCCGCCCATCTGCGTGCCGGAATTGCCCGCCGCAAAGCTGATCGCCTTGAACTTGGCCAGCGATTCGTTGACAATCTCCTGCCCGCCGCCATTATGCCACCAAGCGTGGTGCAGCCGCGCATTGAGCCCGAACGGAATGCCGGTGCCAAGCCCGAGCGTGGCATCCTTGCCGTAATAAAAATACGTCGGCGTATGCGCGCATTCAACCGCGCCAGAGGAAACCGCATCGAGCGCCTGCAAGCCGGGGACAATCTCCCCCGCCGCAAAGGTCTGGATCTGGAAGCGGTTATCGGTCGTCTCCGCCAGCACCTTGGCAAGATATTGCGCCGTGCCATAAATGGTATCGAGCGATTTGGGGAAAGACGAGGTCAACCGCCATTTGATCTCCGGCATGGCCTGCGCAACCGCAGGCTTGGCAAGGCTGGCCGCAGCGAGCCCGGCCCCCGCAACCCCCAACATTTCACGACGACGCATGGCTATCTCCTCTCCGGTCCAATAAGGGCAGCATACGGCGCCCAACGTTGCGCTCAAGATCGCTTACTGTGCAAAGGTTACACAGCTCAAAGCGTTTGTCACGCCGCAATGCGCAAAAGAGGCTCACGCGCGCGCCGCGCGCCCTCGCAGGCGACATCCGCACCAAAAACCTGCCATACCACCAAGGATACGCCCCGCCCGATCGGCCAAGTTTTTGCTCGACGCGCCCGCGCGCTTGGCCTACCCTTTGGCCACCATAACCATAAGGGCATAGCCTGCGCCCACCGGGAGGATGCATGAAACTCGCTTCACTCACCAACGGACCTGACAGCAAGCATGGGCGGGATGGCAAGCTGGTTGTCGTCTCCGCCGATCTCACCCGCGCGGTGGAAGCGGCGCCCATCGCCGCAACCTTGCAGCAAGCACTGGATAATTGGGCCAGCACCGGCCCGCAACTGGCTGCGCTCGCGCAAAGTCTGGAGCTGAACGCGGTCCCCAGTTTCCGCTTCCATGAGCGCGATTGCACAGCCCCGCTGCCACGCGCTTACCAGTTTGTCGATGGCTCCGCTTACGTGAACCACGTTGAGCTGGTCCGTAAAGCGCGCGGCGCGGAAATGCCGCAAAGCTTCTGGCACGATCCGCTGATGTATCAGGCTACCAGCGACCGCAATTTGGGCCCGCGCGAGGCGATTACGCTGGCAGATACGGCTTATGGCCTTGATTTCGAAGCTGAAATCGCGGTTGTTGTGACCGATGTTCCCCTGAACCCCACCCGCGAGCAGGCGGAAGCCGCCATTGCGCTGGTCATGCTGGTGAACGATACCACCCTGCGCAACCTGATCCCGGACGAATTGGCCAAGGGATTTGGCTTCCTGCACGCCAAACCCGCCAGCAGTTTCTCCCCCGTTGCGGTTACGCCAAACGCTTTGGGCGATGCCTGGCGGGAGGGCAAACTGCATCTGCCCCTGCTTAGCGCCCTCAACGGCGCCCCCTTTGGCAAGCCGGAAGCCGGGCAGGAAATGACCTTCGATTTCCCCGCCCTGATCCAGCACGCCGCCAAAACCCGCGCGCTGGGCGCAGGCACGATTATCGGTTCGGGCACGGTCTCCAACCGCGATGCCGATGGCTCTCCCGGCCGCCCCATCGCGCAGGGTGGGCGCGGCTATTCCTGCATTGCGGAATTGCGCATGGTGGAAACCGTGCAGCACGGCACCCCGCAAACCCCGTTTCTAGGTTTTGGCGACACAATCCGCATTGAAATAAAAGACCCGCGCGGGCACTCGATTTTCGGCGCGATCGAGCAAACCGTCGCCCCCCTGACACCCCAACCTTGAGAGCCCCCATGAGCGGTTTTGCCTCCACCACCGACCTTGCGGATAAAAAAACGCGCTTTGATGCAATCGGCCCCGGCCTTTATGCCTTCACGGCGGAAGGCGACCCCAATACCGGCGTGGTGGTGGGCGATGACGGCGTGCTGATCATCGATGCGCAGGCTACCCCCGCCATGGCGCAAGCCGTGATCAACGCGGTGCGCTCCGTAACCGATAAACCGATCACCCATGTGTTGCTCTCGCATTATCATGCGGTGCGCGTGCTGGGCGCTTCGGCCTATCATGAAGCCAAAATGATCCTCGCCTCGCACGCGACCCGCGCCCTGATCGTGGAGCGCGGCGCGCAGGATATGGCCTCGGAGATCGGGCGGTTTCCGCGCCTGTTCCGCGGCAAGGAGACTATTCCCGGCTTGACCTGGCCCACCCTCACCTTCCCGGAGGAACTCTCGATCTGGCTGGGCCAGCGCGAGGTTAAAATCCGCCAGATCGGGCGCGGCCATACGGCGGGCGATACCATCGCCTATGTGCCCGATGCCGGGGTGATGTTCTCGGGCGATCTGGTAGAATACCATTCCGCCTGCTATTGCGGCGATGCTTACTTTGCCGATTGGCCGCAAACGCTCGATAAAATCGCCGCCTACGCCCCCGTAACCCTTGTGCCGGGGCGCGGGGAAGCCGTGATCGGCCCCGCCAAAGTGGCAGAAGCGCTGGCAGGCACGCGTGCTTTTATCGAAACCCTATACGGCACGGTGCAGGCTGGCGTGAAGGCGGGCAAGGATCTCAAAACCGTTTATGCGGATGTCCGCGCCGCCATGGATGGCCCGTTCGGCGCTTACGCCATTTACGAGCATTGCCTGCCCTTCAATGTCTCGCGCGCTTTTGATGAAGCCTCCGGCATCCTCCATCCGGTGATCTGGACCGCCGAGCGCGACCTTGAAATGTGGAAAAAACTGCAAGGATAACCCCAGGGCATTTTCAAGCGACGTGGATGCCGGTTCGCGCAAAGAAATACGAAAAAAGATAGCGCCTCCGATCTCGCTCCATCAAAGCGGAAAATGCTATAGAAGGATAACCCTAGGAAGACCGCCAGCATGAAGACCGCTGACAGCAAGGCTCCCGCTCCCCAGACAGCCGCGCCCGGCAAGAATACGCCCGGCGAAAATACGCCCGGCAAGAATACACCCGGCATGCAAGCCCCCTATGCGGTGTTTGCCTATACCCCGCCCGCAGCGCTCAAAAGCCGGGCACCCGAGCACCATGCCCATGTGGTGGTGGGGGCGGGCCCGGCGGGCTTGGCTTTGGCGATCGATCTGGCCCAGCGCGGCCTTCCCGTGCTGCTGCTTGATGAATCCGACCGCATCGGCGAAGGCTCCCGCGCGATTTGTTTTTCCAAGAAGTCTTTGGAAATTCTCGATACATATGGCTGCGGTGAAGCCTTGCGCGATACCGGGGTGCAATGGAGCAAGGGCCGCGTTTTCCAGCACGATACCGAGCTTTACACCTTTGATCTTTTGCCCGAGGCTGGGCACAAAATGCCCGCTTTCATCAATATTGAGCAATTCAAGGTCGAAAAAGCCTTGGTCGAGCGGGCGCAGGCCCTGCCCAATCTCGAAATCCGCTGGAAAAACCGCCTGGTCGCCCTCACCCAGCACGCCGATCACGCTGCCCTGACCATCGAGACGCCGGATGGCCCCTACACCTTGCACGCCGCGCAGGTTCTGGCCTGCGATGGCGCGCGCTCCAGCCTGCGCACCTTGCTGGGGCTCGATTCCGGCGGCGAGATTTTCGAGGAACAATTCCTCATCGCCGATGTCCATATGCACGGCGATTTTCCGGCCGAACGCTGGTTCTGGTTCGATCCGCCCTTTCACCCCGGCGGTTCGGCCCTGCTGCATAAACAACCGGGCAATTTATGGCGGATAGACCTGCAATTGCCCGCAACGGCCGATGCAGAAGCCGAAAAGCGCCCGGAAAATGTCCGCCCCCGGCTGGAGCGGATGCTGGGGCACACCCAGTTCGATCTCGCCTGGGTGTCGGTCTATCGCTTCCGTTGTTTGCGGCTGGAACGCTTTATCCATAACTGCGTGATTTTCGCGGGAGATTCCGCCCATCAGGTCTCGCCCTTTGGCGCGCGCGGAGCCAATTCCGGCTTGCAGGATGTCGAAAACCTTGGCTGGAAGCTGGCCGCTCTGGCGCAAGGGCGCGCCGGGCCGGGCTTGCTGGCCAGTTATGACACCGAGCGCTCCGAAGGCGCTGACGATAATTTAGGCCATTCCACCCGCTCGACCGATTTTATCGCCCCGCAAGGCCCCGCCGAACGCGTGCTGCGCGATGCCGCTTTGGTCTTGGCGCGCCACCACGATTTTGCCAAGCGCATGGTCAATTCGGGGCGGCTTTCCCTGCCCACCGCCTATACGCGCTCGCCCCTCTCCACGCCCGACAGCGCGGCGTGGGCAGGCGGCCCGGCCCCCGGCGCGCCCCTGCCAGATGCACGCCTTACCCGCGCCGATGGCTCCCAAACCTATCTGAGCGAGGCGCGCGGGACCGGTTTCTGCCTGCTGATCGCAGGCGTAGCGCCGCCTGTGCCGCCCGGTATGCACGTGCTGGAAATCGCCCCTTCCGGCACCGCCCGCAGCCCTGCCCCCTCCTCCTATAATGATTCCCACGGCGATCTGGCCGCCCGCTTCGCGCTCAACCCCGGCAGCGCCTATCTGCTGCGCCCCGATGGTCACATTGCCGCGCGCTGGCCCGCAATAGACCCCCAAAACACAGCCGATGCAGGTAAGATTGCCGCCGCTTATGCCCGCGCGCTGGGATTTACGGATTCTGAAAATGCATTTAATTTGAAGGGATTGGAGGGGTCTGAAATCGGCAATTCAGCCTCGGAGATCGCCGCAAAAGGACCTCACCCAAAAGGACCCCGCCCAAAAGGACCCCGCCCATGAGCACCCAAGCCAGCCGCCTTCAGGCCGCGCCGTTGCCGCCCGGCGACACCCAAACGCTCGCCACAGCCTCCCGCTTGCCTGACCCCGACCGCGCCTTCCGCCTGCTCATCGAAGCGCGACGCGGGCTAACCTTGGCCCAAGCCGCCGCGCTCGATGCACGGCTGGTGTTGCTGCTTGCCAACCATATTGGCGATGAAACCGTCCTGCGAGAGGCGATCGCAGCCGCAACAGCCTGCTTGCCCGAATAACGTAGCGCGTGACACGTTTTAACGCGAAGACATCACGCGCTTATCGGGTTGCTGAAAAACGCGTCTTTTGCGCTTGAGTGTTCCACCAAACGCAAAAACGCTATGGCTTATTGCGCGGTCCAGCCGCCATCCATCGACACCGTGGTGCCCGTTATCGAGGCTGCGGCATCGGAAGCCAAATACACCGCAAGGCTGGCAACCTGCTCAATCGTCACGAATTTCTTGGTGGGCTGCGCCGCCAGCAACACATCGCGCTTCACTTGCTCTTCGGTCATGTTGCGCGCTTTCATCGTATCCGGAATTTGCTTTTCCACCAGCGGCGTCCACACATAGGCGGGCGCGATAGCATTGACCGTAACCCCGTGCTGCGCCAGCTCCAGCGCGACCGATTTTGTAAGGCCCGCAATGCCGTGCTTGGCCGCCACATAGGCCGATTTGAACGGCGAGGCCACCAGCGAATGGGCGGAAGAAAGATTGATAATCCGCCCGCTCTGGCGCGCCTTCATGCCTGGCACCGCCGCTTTTATGGCAAAAAACGCCGCCGAGAGGTTGATCGCCAGAATGTCGTTCCATTTGTCATCGGGGAAATCTTCCACCGGGGAAACAAACTGGATACCGGCATTATTGACCAGAATATCGAGGGTCCCGAAGGCTTTTTCGGCTTCCGCCACCATGGCGCGGATCTCCCCCGCCTGGAGCATATTGGCGGGGGAATAACGCACTTCCACCCCGGTTTCCTGCGCCAGAGCCGCCCGCGTTTTCTCGATCTCGCCGGCCTCCCCCAGGCCGTTGAGCATCACATTGGCCCCCGCAAGCGCCAGCGCGCGCGC
This sequence comes from uncultured Methylobacterium sp., assembly GCA_964526275.1. Taxonomy (GTDB): domain Bacteria; phylum Pseudomonadota; class Alphaproteobacteria; order Rhizobiales; family Beijerinckiaceae; genus Rhabdaerophilum. The sequence continues at coordinate 20,870 of CAZGKS010000007.1, forward strand.
CATCCCCAGCCCGATCCCGCTGGTGGACCCCGTTACCAGCGCATTTTTGCCTTTAAGCGACATAAGCCTGCCCTCATTGTTGCATGCATCTCTTTTGCGCTCTTTTACCGCGCCCGCAAACAGATACAAGCGCGGCTTTGGTAAAAGACAGATTTGGGCAAAAGAGGCGGCACAGAACGTTTTCGCCAAATACCATACGTCTTTTGCTTTTGTGGGAACCATAAAAAGCAAAAAACGCGTGATTACAAAAAGATATAAGAGCATAGATATAAAAGCATAATGTGTTTGTTCAAAACACGTCATACTCTGAAAAAGGAAATGCCTGAAAAAGGGAGACGTGACACGCCCGCACACACGCAGTATAAGCCTTGCATGCCTGCTCCGCTTACCCATACTTGCTGCGCTGCCCATGCAAGCTCCCCCGAAACCCTGCTCACACAGGCGGAAGCCGCTTGCCGCCGCGCAGGCCTTAACCTCACCGCACAGCGCCGCGCTGTTCTGGCCTTGCTTTACGCGCAAACCGGCCCTTTGGGCGCCTATGAGCTGATCGAACGTCTGGGTGAGACCACCGGGCGCAAGCCAGCCCCGACGATCATCTATCGCGCGCTCGATTTTTTATGCACCTATGGCTTCGTGCATCGGCTGGAAAGCGTGAATGCCTTTGTCGCCTGCACGCATCAACACCCTGCGGGCGAAAAACTGGTTTTCCTGATCTGCGAAACCTGCCGCCATGTCGATGAAATCATTGCCGAAAGCACCACAGCCGCGCTCGGTGCCTTAACCCGTGAGCGCGGTTTTCTGCCACACAGACAGGTTATCGAAATTTCCGGCCGCTGCCGGAGCTGCTCGGAACAAGCAGGGCAGGCGCTGCCATGACCCACCCTGAAGCCGCCTCCCATCTCTGCCTCCCCCCCGTGGAGGGGATTGAAAATGGCCCGCGCCCCCGCGCCCGCAGCCACGGCGTTCTGGTGGGGCATGTGCAGGTG
>CAZGKS010000008.1:0-2189 GCA_964526275.1 uncultured Methylobacterium sp.
GGCATGCACCTTGTGGGTAAAAGCCATGCTTGCCGTCTCAACCTTGTCCGCCACTTCTTTTGCAAGACGTTTATCGATCATCTGGGCCGGCACGGGCTTGGAGAAAAAATATCCTTGCAGATACGTACAATTTGCTTCCGCCAGCATCGCAGCCTGGGAAGCGGTTTCAACGCCTTCTGCCGTAACCTCGATCCCCAGCTCCTTGCCAAGTTTGAGCAAGGAACACACGAGAATACGGCTATCGCGGTTGGTTTCGACCTCATCAATAAAGCTTTTATCGATTTTGATCTTATCAAACGAGAACCGCCGCAGATACATCATGGAAGCATATCCGGTGCCGAAATCATCAAGCGCGAGCCGTAACCCAAGCCCCCGGAACGCCTTGATCACGGCATTGGCGGATTTTGCATCATCGATCAAAGCACTTTCGGTCAGTTCAAGCTCAAGACGCTGCGGATCAAACCCGGTCTCATGCAAAATGCGCCTGAACTCTTCGACCAGCGTATTATCGCGGAACTGAACCGCCGAAACATTGACCGAAAGGCGCAAACTGGGCCAGCGCTGCGCATCCCAGCAGGCCTGGCGCAACACCCAGCTCCCGAGCAAGGAGATAAGCCCCGTGGCCTCTGCCGCCGGAATAAACTGGACCGGAGAGATCAACCCCCGCTCCGGATGCTGCCACCGAACCAACGCCTCCACCCCGACAATCGCATGGGTCCGTGCATCCACCTGCGGTTGATACAGCAGGTGCAATTGGCCCAGATCGATGGCCTCACGTAATTCCGCACTGACCAGATTGCGCATATCCTCTTCGGCACTGGTTTTATGTTCATAGAGCGCGAACCGGTTACGCCCTTCGCTTTTGGCGCGATAAAGGGCCGCATCTGCCGCGCTTAAAATACCGGAAAGTTCCGTGCTGTCTTGCGGCGCCAGGGCAACCCCGACCGTGGCGCCAATGCGAATCAGAACGCCGCTGATTTCAAACGGGCGCGTGCCCGCATCGACCAAAGCCTGTGCGATGCGTTCAATTTCCTCCCGCCCGTTCAAGCCAGATACCAGCATCGCAAATTCATCCCCGCCCAGCCGCGCGATCATATCATCCCGGTTCAGCAAGGCCCGCACCCTTTGGCCAAAATCGATAATAACTTTATCGCCTGCCGCATGGCCATAAATGTCATTGACATCCTTGAAGCGATCCAGATCGATCAACATCACGGCGGTAATACCATGCGCCTTGTCGATATTGGCAAGCCGGGTTGAGAGTTCCTCACGAAAAGCGGCCCGGTTTGGCAAGCCGGAAAGCGCATCAATATGCGCCTCGTGCCGGGCGGCCGCCTCCCGCATCAACATGGCCTGCATGGAAATTTGCAAGCGTGAAAACAAGAACACGGCGGCCAGCACCACAACAAGCGCGGATAGCCCGGCATAAAAGGACAAGGTGAGCAGAATATCGCTGGCCACACGCTCGGATATCCAAGTAAGATTGAGATCGGTATTGCCATTGAGCCCCGCCAGCATAATGCTGGCCCGCTTTGGGTTGGATCCTGCGGTAATCCGCAGATCCTCCAGCCCCAAGACAGAACCTGCGCGCCGAATCATGGCGGTATTCACCGGACGCGTCGCCACCAGAACCATGTTTCGGCCAATCGGCATGCTCACGAAAATCAAGGCATCATGCCCATCCTGCATCAGCCGCGCTTCTTGCCCGATCCCGATTTTTGTCTCGCCGATTCCGCGCATTTTGGACATGCCAACCAGCGCCGCAACAAAATCACGCCGCCGCCCGGAAACAACGCTTTCGCCATGCTCAGAAATAATGCCGCCCGATCGACCATCGATAATCGCCGCATAATCAAGGTGCAGCGTCTCAAGATGGCGCGCAATTTCCTCATCGCTCGAAAACCGCCGATTTTGCGCCAGCATCAACCCGATCAGCTTATCCGCCTGAACAAGGGCACTGCCGAGGGCCTGCGTTTCATAATCGAAATAGCGGCTGACCTGGCTTTGCTCCCGCTCAAGCTCGTGATGCGCCTGCTGGAGGGAAGAACGATGCGCAAGATAGGCCAACGAGGCCATCAGCGTGAGCAAACCAAAAAAAACCGGCCAGAACGAATAGCCAGTCCCTCTGGACATAAAAGGAGCCGATACGCCGCCACATGAACGCCGTCGCCTGCGACCTACGCACGAAG
>CAZGKS010000008.1:2199-9330 GCA_964526275.1 uncultured Methylobacterium sp.
CTGCCAAGCAAGACCTAAAAATCAAAAAGAAAAATACATCCTTGGGAGATCCCCCTGGAAGGTCCGCTCCCTGCAGGATACGAAGCAACCATAAGCCCATGAAATGATCATGAAGTAATTTAAGAATACTTGATAAAATTCCTAGAACGTCTCCACCTTCAGTTACGGTTAATGCATTCTCAAGATCGCGCACGAATAATCTGGCTGACAACGCTTCCTTAACGTTGATGCGACACAACAAGGAGGCGGCTGCCCCGTATTGGCCGTGCATCCGGTGCGGCAAAATCACGGCGGCCCGGCTCAAAGGATCGACCAACAGGCAGCTCGCGTGGTCCACCCCATCTTGTCGTTTCGTGTGAGGAGTTGTTCGTGCCCAGCACCCTGCCGCCCCTTTCTGAAAGGCAGCAAGACACATCCAGACAAGACGCACCCAAACACATACCGGTGCTGCTAAGCGAGATGCGCGCCTGCCTTCAGGCAGACAAACCGGGGATCTATCTCGACGGGACATTCGGCGCGGGCGGCTATACGCGCGCCATTCTGGCGGCGCATCCACAAAACCGTGTCTTGGCTCTGGACCGCGATCCGCAGGCGATCCGCGATGGCTGGAGCCTGGTGGAAGCGTATGGCGGTCGCCTCACTTTGGCGCAAAGCGCTTTTTCGGATATGGCCAATTGCGCAGCAGACCTTGGTTTTACCCAATTTGACGGCATCGTGCTCGATATTGGCGTCTCCTCGATGCAGCTCGATAAACCCGAACGCGGGTTCTCTTTCCGCACCGATGGGCCGCTCGATATGCGCATGGAACAGAACGGGGAAAGCGCCGCCGATCTGGTCAATACGCTCGAAGAAAGCGCCCTGGCCGATGTGCTCTATTATTATGGGGAAGAGCGCCTTTCGCGCCGGATAGCCCGCGCGATCGTCCATGACCGCAAACAAACCCCCTTCACCACCACAAGGGCTCTGGCCGATATGATCGGGCGGGTTGCCCCCGGAAAGCCAAACGACATCCACCCCGCAACCCGCTCCTTTCAGGCGCTGCGAATTGCGGTCAATGACGAGTTGGGCGAACTGGTCCGGGCCATGTTTGCCGCTGAAACCCTGCTTGCCGCCGGGGGTAGATTGGTGGTTGTGACCTTTCACAGCCTTGAAGATCGCATCGTCAAACAATTTTTTGCCGCGCGAACCGGCCGCGGGGGCGGCTCGCGCTATGCCCCTGTCGCGGCCGCGCCGCAGGCGACCTTCACCCTGCCCGGTAAATTTCCCTTGAGCGCCCAGGAACAGGAGCGCGCGGACAATCCCCGCGCCCGCTCGGCTAAGTTACGGGCCGGAATCCGCACGGCAACGCCCGCTGGCGCGCCGGATCCCACGCTTTTTTCGCTGGCAGAACTGCCCGAAACCTATACCGGTTCCCGGCGTAAACTTCAGCCCCGTTTCAAACGCAAGGGGGATGCATGATCCGCCTTATCAACCTGTTGGCAATAACGGTGCTGATCGGCACCGCTTTTTGGAACTATTCGGTTAAATACGACACGATCCTGCTTGCCGAAAAAGTTCACAAGCGGGAAACCGAATTAAAACGCGAGAAAGATTCGGTGCAAATTCTGGCCGCCGAATGGGAATTGCTCAACCGCCCGACAAGGTTGCAGGCCTTGGTGCGCCCTGAAGGGTCGATGGTCCAGATTTCTGCCCGCCAGATCGTCCGCCCGACCGATATTCCGCACACCCCCCAAGGCCATGCCGACCCCCTGGACGCCTTGCTGACAGGGGCGCTGCCCGCCTTGGCCTTAAGCGGCCGTAAACCGCAGGAAACAGCTCAACCCCTTCCCGCTGCGCCCCAACCCTTGCGGTCCGCAACCTCCCCCGCAAACACCTTGCGCCCGACAACAATCCCGCAGCGCTTGGTTACATCCCCCCTGAACGCCCCGAAACAAACCGCCAAAGACCCCCAGCCCAAAGACCCCCAAAGCGCCACACCGCAAGGTTCGAAATCGCAAAGCACCACCACCCCAAGGCCCCCGATCGATATCCGGCCAGTAACCGAGCTTGGTCCCCCCCGTCAGGGCGCGCCCGAGCCTGGCGCGTTGACCGACTTTCTCAAAAAACTCATTCGGTAACGATACAATGCCCCGCGCCGCGCTTTTCCCGATCGCTGAACTGGCTCCCCTGAAAATTCTGGAGCGGTATGCGCCGCAATTCGCCCTGCTTCGATCAAAGCCTGCGAGCGCTATGGCCCATACCGCGATCCCAGCCCCTCTTGCAGAGCGCAAACCGCGCGCTTCGATAGTCCAGCGCCTTCTGGCGGCCATGTTTCATCTGGATGCCGCCAAAACAGAACCACGTATCTTATTGTTATTACTCATATTTTTAGCCGCATTTCTTACTTTGTGCATACGGATTATCCATATCCAGATGCGGCACGAGGATCCGGTAACGGTCAGCGCGCTTTCCCGGCAGGTTATGTCGCAAGCGCGCCCCACCTTGGTGGATCGCAACGGCGTCATGCTCGCCGCCGATATTAAAAGCATCTCCGTTTTTGCTGATCCAAACCGTATTCTCGACAAGGAAGAAGCCGCACAGCTCCTGAAAGGCGTTTTTCCGGAACTGGACAGCCACGAATTGCGCGAAAAACTGGGGCGTAGATCCACCAAAAGCAAAGCCGGCTTTGTCTGGATAAAACGCGAGATCACCCCCCGCCAGCAAGCGCGCGTGCACTCGTTGGGGCTGCCCGGCATCGGCTTTGTGCCGGAAACAAAACGCATTTACCCCAATGGTACCGTTGGCGCGCATGTGCTGGGCGCTTCCGACATCGATAATAACGGCATTTCCGGGATCGAGAAATATCTTGATAATCAGGGCCACAAGGATATCCGCAGCCTTGGCCTTGCCCCCGAAGCCATGGATATGAAGCTGGTCGAACTGGCGCTAGATGTCCGTGTAACGCATGCCGTGCGCGAAGAACTGGCCGCTGCCGTCGAAAAATACAAAGCGATGGCCGGCGCGGCCTTGGTGCTGGATGTCGATACCGGCGAAATTGTCGCGCATGTCTCTTTGCCGGATTTCGACCCCAACAACCCTGCCGATGCGTTGAAACCTGAAAATATCAACCGCCTCCAGGTTGGCGTTTACGAGATGGGCTCGACCTTCAAAGCCCTGACCACCGCCATGGCGCTCGATTCCGGCAAGGTGAAGCTCAATTCGATATTCGATGCAAGCCAGCCCCTGCGGGTAGGGCGGCACGCCATTGGCGATTACCATGGCCAGAACCGCGCCTTGAATGTTCCGGAAATTTTTATCTATTCGTCCAATATCGGTACCGCCCGCATGGCGCTTGCGGTGGGGGTGGAGGGGCACAAGGCGTTTTTGCGCAAAATGGGCCAGCTCGATCGCCTGCGCACCGAATTGCCGGAAAGCTCGGAGCCGATCAAACCCGCTTATTGGGGCGAGATCAACACCATGACCATCGCCTTTGGCCATGGGCTGGCCGTGGCCCCGCTTCAGGCCGCCATGGCTACGGCGGCTTTGGTCAATGGCGGCAAACTGATCACCCCCACCTATCTCAAACGCTCGGTGAGCGAGGCCGAAAAGCTGGCTGTGCCGGTTATCAAGCCCGAAACCTCTCAAATGATGCGCTACGTGATGCGTTTGAACGCCGAACGCGGTTCTGCCACCAAGGCCGATATTCCCGGATATTATCTGGGCGGCAAAACCGGCACCTCCGAAAAAGTGGTCGCCGGTCGCTACTCCAAAACCAAGGTGCTCACCGCTTTCATGGCCGTAATGCCCGCCGATAAACCGCGCTATATTTTGTTAACCATGTTGGATGAGCCCAAAGGCTTGCCCGAAACGCATGGCTTTGCCACCTCTGGCTGGAATGCAGCCCCTGTAACCGGCAAAATTGTAGAGCGGATCGGGCCCATGCTGGGGCTGGAAACGCGCTTTGAACTCCCCGTAAACCCCTTCCCGCTCGCCGCCCGGGCAGGCGGCATCCCGGTGCGGCAATAGGCCATCGCCACACCTTGGCCAGAGGGTCTTCGGGATTTGCCTACTTGCCAACAAAATATAGCGATTCAAAAACAATGCGCGCCAAAACGTGTCGCTATCCAGATTTTTTGCGATGAAGACCTTGCGCCTGCACCGCAGCAAAAGGCACCGCCCTCAAGAGCGCACCCTTTTGGCGGCAGAAAACCGGCCCCACGCGCCTTTTCGCGCTTTTTCGTTGACCCTCCCGCAAGTTGACGGCATAGCCAAGCAAATGGCTTGATCGGTTCGGAACCTTGGGGAGCTGCGCCGCCAGGCCGCTGTTTTTCGGCAAGGATACCCCATGCGCGCGACCCGTTATAATTTTCGTGAGGCCGAGACCCGCTGGCAGCAAAAATGGGACGAAAAAAGCCTGTTCGAAGCCAGAAACGACGATCCCCGCCCCAAATATTACGTGCTGGAGATGTTCCCCTATCCTTCTGGGCGTATCCATATGGGCCATGTACGCAATTACGACATGGGCTATGTGGTTGCCCGTTACCGCCGCGCCAAAGGCTATGCCGTTCTCCACCCGATGGGATGGGATGCGTTTGGCATGCCCGCAGAAAACGCCGCCATGGCGCAAAAAACCCATCCGGCAAAATGGACTTACGCCAATATCGCCGCCATGAAGGCGCAGCTTAAATCCATGGGGCTCTCGCTGGATTGGAAGCGGGAAATCGCCACCTGCCACCCGGATTATTACCGCCATCAACAGGCGATGTTTCTGGATTTTCTGGAAGGCGGGCTGGTGTCGCGCAAAACCGCCAAGGTCAATTGGGATCCGGTGGATATGACCGTTCTTGCCAATGAACAAGTGATCGAAGGGCGAGGCTGGCGCTCGGGCGCTTTGGTGGAACAGCGCGAATTGACGCAGTGGTTTTTGAAAATCTCTGATTATTCCGAGGAATTGTTGAGCGCGCTCGATAAGCTCGATCGCTGGCCGGAGCGCGTGCGTCTCATGCAGGCCAACTGGATTGGCAAATCCGAAGGCTTGCTGCTGCGCTGGGCTCTGGAAGCCGAAACCGCGCCCGCAGGCTTCACGGAACTGGAAATTTATACAACCCGGCCCGATACCCTGTTTGGCGCCTCCTTCATGGCGTTGGCGGCCGATCACCCGCTTGCCAAAGCTACCGCCGAATCCAACCCGGCTTTGGCCGCCTTTATCGAGGAATGCCACCGCATGGGCACCTCGCAGGTTGCCCTGGAAAAAGCCGAGAAAAAAGGCTTTGATACCGGCATTCGGGCGGTGCATCCGCTCGATCCAACCCTTACAATCCCGGTTTATGTCGCCAATTTCATTCTGATGGATTACGGCACGGGCGCAATTTTTGGTTGCCCGGCGCATGATCAACGGGATTTTGATTTCGCCAAAGCCTATAACCTGCCGATCCTGCCGGTTATCCGCGCCCCCTCCCTTACCGATGCCCAAGCCAATGCAGCCTTTGATGCCAGCGCGCCGGATACGGAAGAAGGGGGTATCGTCTTCAATTCCCGTTTTCTCGATGGCATGACAATCCCGCAAGCCAAGGAAGAAATGGCGCGCCATACGCACACCCTGAAGCTGGACGGCAAACCGGTCGGCGCTCGCAAGGTCAATTACCGTCTGCGCGATTGGGGAATTTCCCGCCAGCGTTATTGGGGCTGCCCTATCCCGGTCATCCATTGCGAAAGTTGCGGGACCGTTCCCGTGCCTAAAAAAGACCTGCCGGTTCGCCTGCCCGACGATGTCACCTTCGATCAACCGGGCAATCCGCTTGATCGTCACCCGACCTGGCGGCACGTGCCTTGCCCCAGTTGCAGCAAGCCCGCCACGCGCGAAACCGACACAATGGACACCTTTGTGGATTCGTCGTGGTATTATGCCCGCTTCACCGATCCCTTCAACACGCATGCGCCCACCACCCGCGCGGCGGTGGACCGCTGGTTGCCGGTCGATCAATATATCGGCGGGATCGAGCATGCGATCTTGCATCTGCTGTATTCGCGGTTCTTTGCCCGCGCCATGTCGATAACCGGCCATGCCGATGTGAAGGAGCCCTTCGCGGGTCTGTTCACGCAAGGCATGGTGGTGCACGAAACCTATGCCGATGCCTCCGGCCAATGGGTTGCGCCTGCCGATGTGAAAATCGAGACGATCGACGGACAACGCCGGGCCATACGCCTGCCCGACACTGCGCCGCTGACCATTGGCAGTATCGAGAAAATGTCGAAATCCAAAAAGAATGTCGTCGATCCCGACGATATTATCGCCAGCTACGGTGCCGACACCGCCCGCTGGTTCATGCTCTCCGATTCGCCTCCTGAGCGCGATGTGATCTGGAGCGAGGATGGCGTACAAGGCGCCGGACGCTTTGTGCAGAAAGTCTGGCGGCTTGTATGCGATGGACTGTCGCTCCCGCCAGAGGAGGCGGCAATCCCCCCCGGAGATACCCCCCATCCGCTGATCAAAGCCACGCACAAAACTATCGCCGCCGTGAGCGAAGACCTTGAACGTCTGCGTTTCAACCGCTGTATTGCCCATATCCACGACCTCTCCAACCAGATTGGCGCCGCGATCAGCGCGCAGGCTCCGGCGAGCATCGTACGGATAGCCCTCACGCATCTTGTGCTCTTGCTCTCGCCCATGATGCCGCATCTGGCCGAAGAATGCTGGCGCGAACTGGGCGAGCCGGGTTTAGCCGCCCAAGCAGACTGGCCGCAAGCAGACCCGTCTCTGCTCCAGGAGGACACGCTGACCCTGCCTGTGCAGATCAACGGCAAGAAGCGCGCCGATTTAACGGTTCCTGCCGATGCCGATGCACAGCAAGTGGAAGCCATTGCCCGCGCCGATGCGCTTGTCTTGGCTGCTTTGGGCGGTGCCGCAATCCGCAAGGTGATTGTCGTTCCGCGGCGGATCGTCAATCTGGTTGTTTAACGCACAAAAATGCGCCATGCTCTGCACAATCGCATGTGCAGGCGCTTTATACCCTGAAAACCTGTGACGAGGATTCGCCATGATGATACCCCGCCTGCTTCGCGCTCTATGGGCCCTTGGCTGCGTCGCTTTGCTGACGGGGTGCCTGCGCCCGTTACATGCCCCGGTATCGGGCGCAGACTGAGCAGGCAACG
>CAZGKS010000008.1:9340-21035 GCA_964526275.1 uncultured Methylobacterium sp.
CTTCAGCACCTTGCTGGCCCAGCATCGCCGCGCAATATCGGTTCACCATCCAAACGCGCAAGACGAAATCCGCCACCACGCTCGATACCACAACCGGCCTTGCCCAATCCGCCAATCTTGAAATCGAGGCGGTCTATTCCCTCATTCAAATGAGCGATGGCGTGTTGCGCGCTTCCGGCCGAACCTATGTTTCTGCCTCCTATGATCGCTCGCAATTGCGGTTTTCAAGCCTGCGCGCGGAACGGGACGCCGAAGAACGCGCCGCGCGCGCACTGGCCGAACGCTTGCGTTCCATCGCCGCTATCGCGCTGTCCAACCCCAATTCGCGGGCGGAATCGGCTCCGGCGCTTTCCAAGCAAACCGATTCGCAGAAAAACACGCTCATTCCGTCTATTGGCAGTATCGATTGACCTTGCTCAGGCCCGCAGATCACGCCCGCTTCATTGAAAAAGGCTGCCTCACCGCGCCCGTGATCCTGCTCTATGGCCCCGATGACGGCCGCATACGCGCCAGCATCAACCAGATCGTCGCAACCCTGCTTGGCCCCAAACCCGATGCGCTTGCCAGAGTGGATATGGATGCGGAAGCCCTGAACGCCGATCCGCCGCGCCTTGCCGATGAGCGCGCCAGCATGGGCATGTTTTCAGAAAAACGCGTTGTGATTGTCCGGCAGGCCGGCAAACTCACCAAGACGCTTTGGCAACACGCCTTGGCAGACGTTGAAACAGATAGCGGCTGCACGCTTCTGCTGGATGGCGGCGATCTTGCTAAAACCAGCCCGCTTCGTTCCGCAGCCGAATCGATGCCGAATATCCCCGTTCTGGCGCTTTATCCCCCCGATCGCGGCGATCTTGAAACCCTTGCCACCCGCATGCTGGCGCAGGCAAGCATCCGCACCCAGCCCGATGCCATCCGCGCGCTGTGTGAGGATCTGGGGGCCGATTATGGGTTAGCGGTGCGCGAGATTGAAAAGCTGGCGCTTTATCTGGGCACAGGCGGCACGCTTGCAATCGGCGATCACCGCGCGATCGTGCCCGCGGCAGGGGGCGATTCGGAAAGCGAATTGATCGACGATGCCTTTGAAAGCAATATTGCCGGGATCGAACACAAATTACTGCCCGGTCTTGGGCGCATCACCACCCCCGGCACCCTGATCATCCTGACCCTTGCGCATATCCTGATGCTGATTCGCCTGTCTGAAGCGCAAAAATCCGGCAGCCTCGATCGCGCTTTTGCCAGCGAGCGGCTTTTTTTTCGCCGCAAGGACCGCGTGCGCGCCCAGCTTCGCCGCTGGGAGGAGGCAAACTTGCTCAAAGCGCTCGATACCATCCGCACCGCGCAAGAGCAGGGCCGCAAAAACCCGGCGCTCGAAGAAAATCTCGCCATCCGCATGCTGTGGTCTATCGCGACCTTGGCCCGCAAACGATAAACCCTCATAGCGTTTTTGTTTTGAGGGAACCATCACCGGTATCCCCTTTATCGCAGCAGGCTCTACCTTGTACGCACCCGAATAATCAGCCTATAACGGTGCATCAAGCGTATTGCGCACTCAGCCTCCATCTGATCAGAAAACGCCCTATTTTTCGAGGATACCATGGTCATAACCCAAAAAATCGCCCGCATAACCCCGCTTCTGGCCCTTTTATCGGCTTTGGGCGCGTGCCAAAGCACGGCCGAAGCCCCGTCCAGCGCCCCGGCCGCAAGCCAGGAGCCGCGTGGGGTAAGCATCACCCCGACCGGGTTTCGCCTGCCGGAAGGCGCTGGCTGCAACGGAGAGATTGCGCGGTTCCGGGCCATTCAAGCCAATGATCTCGAAACCGGCCACACAACCCGCAAGGTTTACGACCAGATCGAAGGCGAAATGAAACGCGCCGAATCGCTGTGTGCTGCTGGCAATGCCCAGGGGGCGATTGGCCATGTCCGCGCCACCAAATCGCGCTTTGGCTATCCCGCCTTGTAAACCGGGATTGAAGAGCGCAAGGTTGATACCAAAGGCCATGGGTATGAGACGGCGCATAGCGGTAAAAGAATGCGGCAAGGGCATTTTTAACGCATCGACTATCTTGACCATCTCCCCCCTTTGCCGCTACATGAAGCGGCCTTTGGGTGGAATGCATGCAGGATACTTCAGGCAATAGCGCCAAAATATAAACTGGGCGGGTATGGCGGAACTGGTAGACGCGCTTGACTCAAAATCAAGTATCCTACGGATGTGGGGGTTCGATTCCCTCTACCCGCACCAAACACCCTTCAGCCTTGCGCAAAACTCTCCGCCCGGTAGCGATAAACCTGCACATCTTGGGCCCAGTAATCGGGTTTCAGCCCCGCTTTTTGCTTGAGAGCCCGCAAAAAGGCCACAGGTTCCGGAATTCCCTCCCACACCATCGGCAAAAACGTACCGCGATTCGTGCCCGAGACAAAAATCAACCCGTCCTGTCCGGGGACAATCTGCCCAAGCAAATCCTGCTCGGAACCAAACACCATCGGCACCGCCCGCGTGAGCACCGCGATCTTGAGTTTCAGATGCGGCAAGTCTGTCGCCGTCACCGGCGCAAAGCGCGGATCCTGAAACGCCGCCTTTTGGGTATTCATCACCACATCGGCCAGTAAGGATTGATGCGCCGACAGCGACCCGATACACCCGCGCAATCGCCCCTGGTCGGTCAAGGTAACAAAACACGCCCCCTCCCCCAGCAACGGCGCCGGAAAGCCCGCCGCCTCCAGCTTGGGTTCGCGCCCATGCACCAAGCGGATTTCAAGCGTGCGCCGGGCAAGATCGAGCAGCGTTTGCCGCAACCGCTCCGGCATGGCTGGGGCATCGATAGGGTAAAACGCCCAGGCGCCATAGCCAACCACGCGGCTTTTATCGCCCGTCACATCGGCGCTGTTGCCCATCCCCAGCCGCAGGCATTTGCTCGCCTGCCCGGCAGCCGAAGCCAACCAGCCCGAAAGCGCGCGCGCGCCGCACGCATGGGCGGCGGTCAACGCCTGCCCCTGCGCCCGCTCGATATGGCGCGCGGTTTGCGCATCCTTCTGCCGCGCGGCCTCATCGTCCAGAAAATGGCTTAAATCGGAGGAGAGCACAAACAAGGTATCCGGCCGATCCAGCGCATCGATCACGCCCGCCACCGCCTCGGAGGAAGCCACCCCGATAACCAGCGGCACCACCGCCACCCCCGGCCATAAGCGGGCGATGAACGGCAACTGCGTTTCAATACCGTGTTCATTGTCATGCGCGGCATCCAGCGCCTGCGCAAGGCCTTGATCACCCAGCGCATCGCACGCCGCTCGGTCGATCGGCACCTCGCCAAGCGGCGTCGAGAATCCGCGCCACGTTGGAAAGACAATGCCCGAAAAAGCATGGCGATGCGAGGGCGAGAGCACAACCACCCGCCCCGGCTTTTGCGCAACACTGCCCAAAGCCATGCCCGTATAACGCCCGGAAAAACGATACCCCGCATGCGCGGAAATCACCGCGCGCGGCATGGAACCGGCATGAAGGCCCTGCGCTGCGGCCAAACCGCTCTCCACCTCACGGGCAAGAACATCCGCCTGCGCGGAAAAAAACGATCCCGCAAACCGCAATGCACGCCCTTCGGTCATGAATGCCCCCTACCGTTATAATCCGTTGATTTAGAGCAATTCCAGCGAAAGCGGGAACCGGTTTCGCGTCCGGAATTGCGTTAAAATAAAGAGATAGAGCGTTTTCGGCGATTCAACCATCGCTGGAAACGCTCTAACACCCCGCCAAGATCAATTTTTAAGGATGCTGTCAAATTTCAACGCCCGATTCGGATCAGATAACCCTATAATCCTCATAAATTTGTTATAAACGGATATTCGCGCATTTTCCGATCAAGTAGGGAGCGGTGGATCGTACGAAAATGCGTTAAACTATAAAAAGATAGCGCGCGCGATCTCGATTACATCGAAACGCGCTCTATACGCCAACATACGCCATTCTGCGGTGTTAAAAAAGAGAGTCCTCATGGATACCGCCCGTTTCTGGTCTGCAAAAGTGGGAGAAGACCGCCTGGTCTGCGAATTATGCCCGCGCTTGTGTTCGCTGGGGCCGGGGCAACGCGGCATGTGCTTTGTCCGCAAACGCGAGGGCCAGCGCCTCGTGCTCGAAACCTACAATCGCTCCTCGGGTTTTTGTATCGACCCTATCGAGAAAAAACCGCTCAATCATTTTCTGCCCGGCACCGCGATTTTATCGTTTGGCACGGCAGGCTGCAATCTGGCCTGTAAGTTTTGCCAAAACCACGATATTTCCAAAAGTCGGGAAACCGACAAATTATCGCATTATGCCACGCCGGAAATGATCGCCAATGCCGCCCGCAATGGCGGCGCGGCTTCGGTTGCCTTCACCTATAACGATCCCGTGATCTTCCATGAATACGCCGTAGACATCGCCCATGCCGCGCATGCCCGCAATGTGCGCACGGTTGCGGTGACAGCGGGCTATATCAATCCGCGCCCGCGGGAAGAGTTTTTTGCGGTCATGGATGCCGCCAATATCGATCTCAAATCCTTTTCGGAGGAATTTTACCGTAAACTCACCGGCGCGCATCTGGCACCTGTGCTGGAAACAATCGAATACGCGGTCAAACAAACGCGCTGCTGGGTGGAGGTAACCACCTTGCTCATTCCCGGTCAAAACGATTCTGAGCGCGAAATCACCGCCTTGTCAGAATGGATGCTGGATAAACTGGGGCCGGAAGTCCCGTTGCATTTTTCAGCGTTTCACCCCGCCTACCGCCTCACCGATATCGAGCGCACCCCGCCCCAAACCTTGTTGCGCGCGCGCAACCTTGCCCGCGCCATCGGCTTGAAACACGTTTATGTGGGCAATATCACCGCACCCGCGGAGCAATCAAGCTATTGCACTTCTTGCGGTAACAACGTGATCGCCCGCGACCGCTACCAGATAACCGGCTGGAACCTCACCGATACCGGCGATTGCAAACACTGCGATACGGTTTTTGCGGGGGTGATCGACGGACCTCCCGGCACCTGGGGCCAGCGCCGCCAACCCGTGCGGATTATAAACGGTGCCCCGCCACCAGAGAATGTATCGAGTGGCACGTTGTAAAAATACACATATAGTAAAGCAATATTTCATGATTTATAGAGCATTTTGCGATAAAGTGAAAGCCAACTTATTGTATAAAATCATACGAAAAAACATACGATCACGATACGATGCCGTCTGAATGCATCCTGATCTAAGGTATCAGCAAGAAATAAAAGAAAAAATTCTATTTTTAAAACATCCTGATCTTATTTCGTATGTTTTTACGATAAATCATCTGCCACTTTATCAAAACATACTTTATGGCATTTTTGTTTTGGATGAAATTATCCAAAGCAAAAAACGTGTTCTTCAATCCCGAAATAAGAATCTGATTTATTTCTATCAAAACACATAAGGCTTGCAGATCAGGATACGTTCAGAACGAATCGGATCCTGATCTTATCTTATTGTTTTCACATATTTTTTCGACAACCGGCTTCCACTTTATCGCAATAGGCTCCAGCTAGAATTACGTATAACCTACAACGTGCGAACACGCGGTGCGGAGGCACTTTCCCCAGCAAGCCTCTCTGTAAGATCTTGCAATTGATCCAGTGTTTGATAGCGCACCCGCACGCTTCCGCCTTTTTCGCCCCGGCTGTCAATCATCACCGCCAACCCAAGCAACGCGCTCAATCGATCTTCAAGCTCAACAACATTAGGATCGCGTGTGGGTTTACGCGGCGTTGTAATCGTCGAAACAACCGTATCGGCTTCACGTCGCGCGATTTCCTCGACATCGCGCACACTCAGCCCTTGCTTTACAATTTTGCGCGCAATTAATTCCGGATCCGAAACAGACAACAACGCACGGGCATGCCCGGATGAAATCGAACCACTCTCCAAATGCTTCTGCACGGTTTCAGGCAAACGCGACAGCCGCAAAATATTGGCAATATGGCTCCGGCTTTTACCAATCACTTTGGCAAGGTCTTGCTGTGTATACCCAAATTGCTGAATAAGATTTTCATAGCCGCGCGCCTCATCTAAGGCATTAAGATCCGCGCGTTGTACATTCTCAATAATCGCATATTCCAGTGCCTGCCGATCATCGGCTTCCACAAGAATCACCGGCACGTCATTCAGACCGGCACGCTGCGCCGCGCGCCACCGCCGTTCCCCGGCAATAATCTCAAACGTATCCGGCAAACCCGCCAAATTACGCACAATAATCGGCTGGAGAATGTCACGCTCCCGAATCGAAGCGGTCAATTCTTCCATTTCGGGTTCGGGATAAACTTGTCGCGGATTCAAAGGGTTTGGGCGGATAAATTCCACAGGCACACGACGAGTGGGCTTCAAATTTCGTTCCGCATCCGGCTCAGAAGCAACATCTCCAAGAAGCGCGGCCAGACCACGCCCCAATCGCATTTTTGGATCATCGGCCATTGCAATCTCCTTCACGCCGCCCGCAAAATATTTTCACGCTGGATAACTTCAGACGCCAACCTCAAATACGCCTGCGCACCGCTACATTTCAAATCGTAAAGCAAAATCGGTTTACCATAAGACGGGGCTTCAGACACCCGTACATTTCTGGGAATAACCGTTTCAAAAACCTTCGCCCCCATAAACGCGCGCACATCGCGAACAACCTGTGAAGCAAGATTATTGCGCGGATCAAACATGGTCAGCACAACCCCATGAATTTCCAAATGCGGATTAATCGTCTTTTTGACCTGATCAATTGTCCGCACCAGCTGGCTTAAACCTTCAAGCGCAAAGAACTCACATTGCAGTGGAACCAAAACACCCTGCGAAGCCGCCATGGCATTAATCGTCAACAAGTTGAGAGAAGGCGGACAATCGATAAGAATATACGTATAATTTACTGCCAAGGCCCGTATAGCTATCGCCAAACGCTGCGTCCGATCCGAACGCTCCACCAATTCAAGCTCCGCGCCCAACAAATCCATGCTGGCCGGCAAAATCGATAGTCGTGGCACGCTAGTGGCAACGGCCGCCTCATGAATCGGAAAACCATCAACCAGAACATCATAAGAAGAATGGGTGACAAGTTTTTTCTGAACCCCAAGCCCTGTGGTCGCATTCCCTTGCGGATCAAGATCGATAATAAGAACGTCCTCGCCCACTGCAGCCAACGCTGTACCAAGATTAATTGCGGTAGTCGTTTTTCCAACCCCACCTTTTTGATTCGCTATGGTCAAAACACGCGGAATCATTTTTCACCTCGTCTTGTTGGACTATCATTTCTTTCTAGCGTGGATGACACACAGATAATAGCGCCCTTCGTATCAATTTTGCTCTTCTTCACATCAAAATTAAAACTTGGATAGGATTTGCGGGCGGCGGTCAACTCCGTCTCATATTCACGCCCTTTGAGAAAATATGCGATACTACCCTGCGCAATCAAAGATGACGTATACGTCATCAAAATTGGCAGCGGCGCAAGCGCCCGCGCCGTGATAACGTGAGGCGTTTCGATATCCTCAACCATGTCCTCGATTCGAGAATGGTGTACGTGCACGGGCAATGCCAATAAATGCGCCATATGCTTTAAAAACGCGGCTTTCTTCGCATTGCTTTCAACCAAGGCGATGGCGCCTGATGGCATCTCTCTATTGGTCTGTTTAAGAAAAATGCCAATCACCAGACCTGGGAATCCTCCACCTGATCCTAAATCAAGCCACCTTCTCGCTGTGGGATTCAAGTGAAAAACTTGCACGCTATCCAAGATGTGTCGCTGCCACAAATCACCTAACGTTGACTGAGCCACAAGATTTATCTGTTTTTGCCACTTTATAAGCGTGTCGGCATAAATCTCTAAATCAGAAATTGTTTCACGTGAAACAATCCAATTTGGATCAAGATTCAAAAATAATTCCGGAAGCGAATCGATGTCTTTCATCGAACAGTTACCATATTGGTCCGCCGGGCAATTGTTGCCAATAAGACAAGAGCGGAAGGAGTCATGCCTTCAATATCTCCAGCTTCCGCCAAATTGGACGGGCGAGAACGCATCAACTTGGCCTTGATTTCATTCGATAATCCTGAAACAGAAGCATAATCAAAGTCAACGGCAAGACCAATCTCACGGTCCAAACGCAACCGATCAATTTCACCTTGTTGCCGCGTAATATAGACCGCATAATGTGCTTCGGTTTTCAGATAAGCACCAACCCAATCTGGAAAATTTTGCAAAGCAGGGATTTGTTTCGCAAGGGTCGAAAATTCAAACCCTTCATAGCTCAATAAATCAAAGGCTGAACGTCGAACGCCGTCTTGATTGACACTAAAACCTAACCGCATCGCTTCCTGAGGGGTAAAAACCATCTGACAGAGCGTGGATCTTGCTTGCGTGACAAGCCTCTCTTTTGCGCAATACATCGCCCAGCGATCATCCCCAACAATCCCGGCTTCCCGCCCCAGCGGGGTAAGTCGAAAATCCGCATTGTCCGCTCGAATGGTCAATCGATACTCGCAACGCGAGGTAAACATGCGATAGGGCTCAGACACACCAAAGCGAACCAAATCATCGATCATGACACCGATATAACTGTTATCCCGAGAAAACAGAACAGGGGGCATATTCGCTGCATAACGCGCAGCATTCATACCGGCAACAATGCCCTGCCCTCCGGCTTCTTCATACCCAGTCGTACCGTTAATCTGGCCGGCAAAAAACAACCCTTCTTGCTTGCGACTTTGCAAAGACGGGTGCAATTGCTTGGGATCCGCATAATCATATTCAATTGCGTATCCGTAACGAAGAATGTGAACGCGTTCCAAGCCCTCGATGGAGCGAATAAACGCATCTTGTACTTCCGCTGGAAGAGAGGTTGAAACCCCGTTTGGATAAACTGTGGCATCATCGAGCCCCTCAGGCTCAAGAAAAATCTGGTGGGAAGAGCGGTCCGAAAACCGCGTCACTTTATCTTCGATCGAAGGGCAATAACGCGGACCACTACCAGAAATAGCGCCAGAATAAACCGCCGACTTGCTTATATTATCCGCAATAATCTGATGTGTGCGAAAATTGGTCCGCGTTATCCCACACGTAATTTGGGGTAAAACTATGCGATCCGTCATCCATGAAAAGGCCGTGGGCGCATCATCGCCCATCTGACGTTCGCACGCGGCCCAATTGATCGTTCGGCCGTCTAACCGTGCAGGCGTGCCCGTTTTCAGCCGCCCAAGCGAAACTCCCGAATTCATCAAGGCCGCCGACAAATCGGTCGAAGCTGGGTCCCCGAAACGCCCGCCGCTATTCTGAGTGGCGCCCAGATGAATTAACCCACGCAAAAACGTGCCTGTCGTAAGCACAACACTTTTACAAGAAAAAATCACGCCTGATTTGGTTCGAACACCGGTGAGTCGATTTCCAACACTCTCAAAAGCGCAAACTTCATCTTCTAAAACATCTAAATTGGAATAGCGGCGCAGCATTGTTTGAATGGCATGTGCATAGAGCCGACGATCCGCCTGCGCCCGGGGCCCTTGAACCGCAGCACCTTTCGAGCGATTGAGCATTTTAAATTGAATGCCAGCTTGATCAATCGCCCGCCCCATTAATCCATCAAGCGCATCAATTTCACGAACAAGCTGGCCTTTACCCAACCCGCCAATCGCTGGATTGCACGACATAGCGCCAATGGTCGCTTTGGAATGCGTGATCAAGGCAACGCGAGCGCCAAAGCGAGCCGCCGCTCCGGCAGCTTCTGTGCCCGCATGGCCGCCGCCAATTACAAGAACATCATACTCCATTCCACCCTCCAAATTGTTTCACGTGAAACAATTCCATTCCGCAAGATAAACCCTATTTGCCAATACAAAATTTTGTGAAAATATCCCCTAAAACCGCATCCGAATCGATTTTTCCTACCAATCGTAAAAGATAATGATGCGCAAGGCGAATTTCTTCTGCTTTGAGTTCAAGATTTAAAATATCGATCGCACAGGCTCGATCAAGATGACGTAATGCCGATTGAAGCTCGGATACTTGTCTCTGGTTAACTGCCACAAGTGAAGAGGAAGAACGACTGAAAAACGCTTCCGCGCGTGAAACAATCAACGATTTCAGAGAATCTAATCCGGATCGTTGTCGAATCGAAATTTCAAGATCGCACGTAAAGGAAGTGGGCTGGATAGCCAGATCCGCCTTCGAGCGAACAGAAATGACTTCACAACTCGGCGTGAAATGTTCCATGGGCGAATCGATTGTATCCGGTGCATGAAGGACAAGAATGAGATCACTCGCCTCGGCGCTGGCACGGGCACGCAAGATACCCTCCCGTTCAATCGGATCCATAGCGTCACGCAACCCGGCGGTATCGGTTAAAAGGATCGGATATCCACCTAAATCCAGATGGACTTCAACCAGGTCGCGGGTTGTGCCCGGACTTTCGGAAACAATCGCCGCATCGCGCCCTGCCAGAGCATTGAGCAGGGAAGATTTACCCGCATTCGGAGCGCCGATAATCGCAACACGAAATCCGTCGCGCAACCGTTCGGCACGATGGCTGTGTTGCAGGGCCTGGGCAAGAGCCTCGCGAATGTGACATAAAACCCGATCAATCGGCTCCATCGATTGCGTGTTAACCACATCATCCTGGTCTATGAAATCAATATTGGCCTCAACCAGCGCCAAAGCTTGAAGGATCTGATCGCGCCATGCTTGCGAGGCATCCCGTAAATCCCGCTGATAGTGCCGCATCAAATGTACTTGCGCGG
Organism: uncultured Methylobacterium sp.; assembly: GCA_964526275.1. GTDB lineage: Bacteria > Pseudomonadota > Alphaproteobacteria > Rhizobiales > Beijerinckiaceae > Rhabdaerophilum. The sequence goes on from CAZGKS010000008.1 coordinate 20,109, forward strand.
CGGTCTCAGCTTGCAAAATATCGCCGATCGTCTCAACATCGATCAAATCAAGCTTACCGCCAAGAAGCGCGCGTCGCGAAAATTCCCCCGCTTCAGCAGCGCGAAAGCCCGGAAAACTCGCCAAGAGATCAAGAAACAATTTTACAACCCCCACGCTGCCATGGAGATGAAATTCGGCGACATCTTCGCCGGTAAAACTGTGCGGTTTTGGAAAAAAAAGTAACAGACCCGAATCGATTTCCTGATTGTCGCGTGGATCCATGAAATGCCGTAAAACAGCTTTCCGGGCTGACGGGATCGATTGTGCGATTGTTTCGATAGCGAATCGAGTGCCGGGACCAGAGACACGAATAACGGCCACACCCGCTGCACCGCGCCCTGAACTGAGCGCAAAAATAGTTTCGGAAGTGACATCAGCCCGCATGGTTTATCCTATCCCGTCCGAAACATCCTTGAACATCCCAAATATCCCGTTCAACCGTTGGAAGATTCCACAAGAGCTCCGTCATCATAACGGGATCGAATCATATCGATTCCTGAATTACGACAAGCATTTAAGGCAATTTCACGGCTGCAATCGATCCAAACGGTTATCTCGAAATTTGGTTTGAAACCCTTTCGCGTATCCGCCTCACAGACCTGCGGTTTCTACCGAAAAGCAGAATCATGTTCCCCAAACGCACGACAAGCACAAAACCGTTCCGCCAGTGCAAGCCTAGGAAAGATCAAACGATCCGATACCCACAAACCCCACCCTTCGATAAAGCCAACACAATACCGAATAAATCATGTTTCGCGGCAGGAAACACACCCCGCAAACTAGAGCAATTCCAGCGATCGTTGGAACCGGTTTCGCGGCAGGAATTGCGTTGAAACAAAGAGATAGAGCGTTTCAGGCGATTCAACCATCGCTGGAAACGCTCTAGA
>CAZGKS010000009.1:0-19212 GCA_964526275.1 uncultured Methylobacterium sp.
ATATCCCATCGAGGGACGGCCTGCCGCCGTCCCTCGATGCTTTTTGCTCACGAATCAGGCACGCCATTTGCTGCGCAGCCGGGATAGCCGGACGGGCTGCTAGAATCCGCCCATCCTCCGATCCCCGGACGCCATCGAAACCATGCCGCTCAAGTTCGAACTCCTGCAGGCCGACGCCCACTCATCCTACCTGCTGCACGGAAAAACCGACATTCTCTACAACCTGCGCACCCACGGCCCCCAGCGCTTCGGGGGCATAAAAAATGGAGAGATCAATATCGGAGGAATAATTGAGTTCGCGCGCGCCATGCTTGCCAAGCGCCAGCACAAACAGACCATGGTGGGCGCGGGCCTCTTTGTCCGCATGAAGCGTTATCTTGCCCGCCCGTTCCGCTTCGCGCAGGGCAAAGTCTAGGGCTGCCGCAACGCAGGCATCGGCGAAGGCGGTAATCGCCTCGGTCGTGCGCACCATGTCATAAAGGCCGCCCAGATCGCATAGTGCGATCAGCAAGGCCATTTTGCCCATGGCGCGGCGCAGGGCGCGCATGGCGATCCCCTGTTCTGACGCTTGGCCCGCCGCCAGGGTTTCCGCAAGCAACGCGGCAAAGGTTTCCTCGGGCGATTGGGTGAAAAACGCGGGCAAGGGATCAGAAAACCGGCGGCACAACCGCCACAGATAGGGCGAGCCTTCTGCCAACCCCGCCAGCAAGGCTTCAATGGCGGGGAACTCCGATACAAGGGGGGCTAGCGCGGGGCAATCCTCTGCGATAAACGCTTTTGCGAGTTTAAGGCCCGTTTTCCCTGCCTTCAAGCTGGGAACAAGGCGGGATGCCAGCGAAGCATGAGCCTGTGGATGCATCTGGTGCCCCTCCTTCATTCGGTATCTGGGATATAGTCGGCATTTGGGATATTGCCTGGGTTATATGCCTGTTTTGACTGCGGAAAGCTTTTCCAGCGCGGCATCCAAGGTTTCGCGTTTTTTGGCAAAACACACCCGCAACAAGGTTGTTACCGGATTTTGCGCATAAAATGCCGAAACCGGAATGCTCGCCACCTGATATTCGCGCACCAGCCTGCGGGCAAAAGCGGTATCGTCTTCCACCCCCAAAGGGGCCAGATCAATGTTCAGAAAATACGTGCCCTGTGCCGGCAGAACGGTAAAGCCAGCCGATTCAAGCCCGCTGGCCAGATAATCCCGCGCGGCCTGAAATTCAGCGCGCATCGCGGTAAAGAACGCCTCCTCCAGGCCCAAACCATAGGCTACCGCCGCCTGCAGATTGGGCGGCGTGGTGAAGGTTAAAAACTGATGCGCCTTGGCAACCGCCCGCAACAAGGGCGGTGCGGCCATCACAAACCCGACCTTCCAGCCGGTCAGCGAGAAAATCTTGCCCGCCGAACCAATTTTGATACACCGCTCGCGCATCCCGGGCAACGCCATGAGCGGCGTGAAGGGGGTATCGAACACCACATGTTCCCAGACCTCATCGCATAGGGCGATCGCATCGTGCGCGATACAAAACTCTGCCAGCAGCGCCAGTTCTGTACGCGCAAACACCTTCGCGGCCGGGTTGAGCGGATTGTTGAACAAGACCAGCTTGGTGCGCGCTGAAAACGCAGCCGCCAGCTTTTCGCGGGTCAAGGTCCAATCGGGCGGGGTCAGCGAGACGAATTTTGGCACCCCGCCTGCGCGCAGAACCAGCGGTAGATACGCATCGTAGAGCGGTTCAAACAGCACGACCTCATCGCCCGGCTCCAGCACGGCCAGCAGGCTTGCCGCAATCGCTTCGGTTGCGCCAGACGTCACCATCACTTCGCTTGGCGCCTCCAGCACCAAACCTTGATGCTGCGCGTAATGGGCGGCGATCGCTGTGCGCAATTCGGGCAGGCCAAGCATGGGCGGGTATTGGTTGTAACCGTTCAGCACGGCCTGCGCTGCATGCTGGCGGATGCGGATATCGCCGGGGGAATCGGGAAACCCCTGCCCCAGATTAACCGCCGAATGCTCCCGCGCCAAGGCCGACATGGTTTCAAAAATCGTGGTCGGCAGATCCGCCAATACCGGGTTGAAACGTCTGGCAGGCATGTTCTTATCCTTTTTTCCGGAGCAGGATGCACGAACGCGGTCCGCCTCTCTGCTTTTAGCGCAGCTTTTTGCGGCATCCAATCGCGTTTTGCGCGGATTTTGTGCGCGTGAAACAAAAGGCGCCCGGGCAAAGATACGCGGGGGCTTCCCAACACGACAGCAGACCGGAATTCTGGTTGCCTTACCAAAATTCTGGTTCAACTGAAACGAAAATTGCTCTAAAGCCAATCAGGTACAGGAGGAACGACCATGCGGCGTGGGCAAGTTGAGCGAGAAACAGGCGAAACGCGAATCGCGGTGGGGATCGATCTCGATGGCACCGGCCGCGCGGAGATCGCCACGGGCATCGGCTTTCTCGATCACATGCTCACCTTGCTGGCGCGCCATTCCCTGATTGACCTTTTGGTAAAGGCGGAAGGCGATCTGCATATCGATGACCACCACACCACCGAAGATATTGGCATAGCGCTCGGGCAGGCTTTTGTGCAGGCGGTCGGCGATAAAACCGGCATTACCCGCTATGCCGATTGCCTGATGCCGATGGATGAAACCTTGTGCCAACTTGCGCTCGATATTTCCGGGCGGGCCTTTCTGGTGTTCCAGGCAGAGTTTCCGTCGCAAAAAATCGGGGCCTTTGATGCCGAATTGGTGCGCGAATTCTTCCAGGCTTTTGCCAGCAATGCGCAGGTAACCTTGCACGCCCAATGCCTTTATGGTCTCAATTCTCATCATATTGCGGAAGGGTTGTTCAAAGGCCTGGCGCGCGTTTTGCGCAAGGCTACGGAACTCGATCCGCGCGCGCGTGACCGCGTGCCTTCCACCAAAGGGACGTTATCACTCTGATGGCAAGCTATACGATCCATATTCCCGCTAATGGCGATTTGGCACGTGCGGTTTTTGTCCGCGATGGTTTCTCGCCGTGGGCGGGGTTGTTCGGTAGCCTCTGGCTGCTCTGGCACCGGCATTGGCTGGCTGGGTTGGCGGTATTTGCCGCGCAAATCGGCGCCGCGCTGGTAGTTGCCTTTCTGGATCTTGGCTGGGCTTTTGGCGTTGCGGCCGATTTTGCGGTGTTTATCCTGATGGCGTTTGAAAGCGCCAGCCTGCGCCGGTTTGCCCTTGCCCATCGCGATTTTGGCCGCGCGCCCTATACCGAGACCATGCTGGTGATCGCCGATACCAAACAGGAAGCCGAGATCCGCTTTTTTGCGCAACAGCGCGCGCGCTTGCAGGCACAAGGGGCGGCCGCTTCTGCGCAAGCGAGCGTTCAAGAGAGCGCTGTTGCCCCCGCGCAATCCGCCGCAGATGCCCCCGCAAACGCCGCCTATAGGCCTGCTTTTGGCATTCTGGGGCTGTTTCCGCACCCCAGCCACCTGTTTTCTTCGGGTAAACGCAGATGAAAGTCGCGTTGATCGATTACGAGGCCGGGAATCTCCATTCTGCCGCCAAGGCGCTGGAACGCGCCGGAACACAGGTTGGGCTTACCCCTTCGATCCATTTTGCCACCCGCCCCGAGCATCTCAAAGATGCCGATGCGATCGTGCTGCCGGGCGATGGCGCTTTCCGCGATTGCCGCGAGCATCTGGCCAGCATTGCGGGCATGGAGGAAGCGTTGGGGGACGCCGTTTTGCACCGCGCCGTGCCGTTTCTAGGCATTTGTGTGGGTATGCAGCTTTTGGCGCAATGGGGCGAGGAGCGCGGGCAAACGCGCGGCCTTGGTTGGCTCAAAGGCAGGGTAGTGCCGCTCGATCCGGCGGATAAAACCTTGAAAATTCCGCATATGGGCTGGAATACGCTGGATTTTTTGCGTCCCCACCCTGTTCTGGCGGGCTTGGCACCCCCAGCCCAGCAACCCCACGCGCAAACGCAGCCTCATGCGTATTTTTTGCATTCCTACCACCTTTTGCCCGAAAACCCTGCAAATTTGCTGGCAACCGCTGATTATGGCGGGCCGGTTTCGGCGATTGTCGGGGAAAAAAATTTCATCGGCACGCAATTCCACCCTGAAAAAAGCCAAGGGCTTGGGCTGACCTTGCTTGCCAATTTTCTGCGCTGGAAACCATGATCCTCTACCCTGCTATTGATCTTAAAAACGGCCAATGCGTCCGCCTGCAACAAGGGCGTATGGAGGCGGCTACCGTCTTTAACGACAACCCTGCCGCGCAAGCGCGCGCCTTCGAAACCCAGGGGTTCGAAGCGCTTCATGTTGTTGATCTTGACGGCGCCTTTGCGGGCGAGGCTATCAATGGCGCGGCGGTGGAAGCCATTGTGCGGGCGGTGCGGTTTCCGGTCCAGCTGGGCGGCGGGATAAGGCGGCTGGAGCAGGTGGAAGCTTGGCTCACCTGCGGCATTGCGCGCGTGATTATCGGCACGGCGGCGTTGCGCGATCCGGATTTCGTGCGCATGGCCGCGCGAAAATTCCCCGGCCAAATCGCCGTGGGCATCGATGCGCGGGAGGGCAAGGTCGCGGTGGAGGGCTGGGCGGAGACCTCCGATCTTGCGGCCGAAGAACTGGCGCTGCGCTTTGAGGATGCGGGGGTGGCAGCGATCATCTTCACAAATATCGCCCATGATGGCATGCTCTCCGGGCTTGATTTTGCCGGCACCATCGCTTTGGGGCATGCGGTTTCCATCCCGGTCATTGCTTCGGGCGGATTGGCTTCCATGGCCGATATCGAGCGCCTCAAATCCCCCGATTGCGCGCATCTGGCGGGCGCGATCACTGGCCGGGCGCTCTATGACGGGCGGCTCGATCCTGTAGCAGCGCTTGCGCGGCTCAAAGCGGCATAAGCGCGCCATGAACGGGTTTATGCCCGCCTTCTTGCGAAAAATTCTGCCAATGGCGCCCCGGTTGCGCCCTCTGGAAATGGCGGATTGCCCGGTTCTGGCGGCTATCCATGCGCAAAGCTTTGCGGCACCGTGGGCTGTGGGAGATTTCCAGCAGATGCTGGTTGCAGGCCATATCGGCGATGGGCTGATCGCCAAAGGCTGGTTTTCGCCCCCGCATCTGATCGGTTTTGCGCTTAGCCGTATCGTGCTCGATGAAGCAGAGGTGATCACGCTTGCGCTCACCCCAAAATGGCGCGCCCATGGCCTTTCCGCGCAGCTTTTGCGCGCCCATATGCTCCGGATGCGAAAAGCGGGGGCCGGGACGGTGTTTCTGGAGGTGGCGGAAGATAACCTGGTCGCGCGGGCACTGTATACCCGCGGTGGTTTTGTGCAAATCAGCGTGCGCGAAGGTTATTATGCGGGCAAGCGCGCGCTGATTTTGAAACGCGATCTGGACGATCTGGACCCTGCACCGCAGGTATAACAGAGAAAATAAATAAAAATATCAGAGCGTTACCCGATAAGCCCTTGCACAAAATTCGCAGGTAATGGCAAAGGCGCCGTCTTCTTCGGCCAGCCCATCGAGGTCTTGTGCCGTAAAGCCCCTCAAGCTGGTGGCGAATTTTTCGGGCGAGCACGAACATTGATCGCGCAAGGCGACGGGCGGCTGTACGCTCACCCCGCGCTGGTTGAACAAGCGATAGAGCAGGCGGTCGAGCCCCAATTCGGGGTCAACCATTTCGATGTCCTCGGTGGTATGGACCAACGCTTCCGCCTCGCGCCAGGAATCCTGATAAGATGAATCCTGATAAGAATTTTTATCGGTATCTTGCTGCGCGGAAACTGTATCCCGCCGCGGATGGGCGCTTTTTGCCGCCAACGTCTCCGCTTCCCGCGACGTCTCGCCGTTCTCGGCGGGGCGCTTCAAGGGGGTCGCGGGAGCCTCCCTATCTGTAGAAGCTTCCCTATCCCGCATGCCCTGGGTGTCGGTCGGCAGATATTGCGCCAGCACCCCGCCCGCGCGCCAACGCCGCCCATGCCCTGGGACGTGATGCTCCGCCACCGCCAGACGCAAGGCGGTCGGGATCTGCTCCGATTGCGTGAAATAGCCCAGCGCGGCCTGCGTCAGGCCCTGCTCTTCCAGCGGGACAATGCCTTGATAGCGTGTCCCCAAAACGGTTTGCTCGATCGTGAAGGCCAGCACGCCCTCCCCCAGCAACGCCGCGCTATCGGCCTTGGGGGCCGCCGCCACCCGTTCAGCATCAAACTGGGCATAGGCGCGCAGATCGCCGGGCGGGGTGAAATCGACCACCAGCATCGAGACCGCGCCTTGGGTCCGGGTTTGCAATTGAAAGCGCCCCTCGAATTTAAGGCTGGAGCCCATCAGGGCGGCAAGCGTAATAGCTTCCGCCAATAAACGCTCCACAACAAGCGGATAGGCATGGCGTGCCAGCAGCGTATCGAGCATCGGCCCAAGGCGTACGGCCCGCCCCCGTGTGTCAAGCTGTGCAACGTGAAAGGGCAGCGCAATGTCGTCTGCCCCAAACGCTGCCACCGTGCCGATTTCGGCTTCGATCATGCGGAAAAGCTTTCGCCATACACAAAAGCCAGAATGGCTTTTTGCGCGTGGAGCCGGTTTTCTGCCTCGTCAAACACCACCGATTGGCCGCCATCCATGACCTCATCGGTCACTTCTTCGCCCCGTTTGGCGGGCAGGCAATGCATGAAAATCGCGTTTTTGCCAGCCCCCTGCAACAGCTGCGCATTGACCTGATAGGGTTTGAGCAGCGCCTGACGCCGCGCGGCGTCCTTATCGCCCATGGAAACCCAGCAATCGGTGATCACGCAATCGGCGCCGCTCACGGCCTCTTGCGGGCTGCGCACCACCTCAAGGTGCGCCCCATGCGTACGCGCCCAGGCGATGAGTTCTTCCGGCGGTGCAAGCTCTTCCGGGGTTGCCACGCGCAAGGTGAACTGCAGCTTTGCGCACGCTTCCACCCAGGAGCGGAGGACATTGTTGGTGTCCCCCACCCAGGCAATGGTCCGCCCGGCAATGTCGCCCCGATGTTCTTCAAAGGTGAGCAGATCTGCCATCACCTGGCAGGGATGCGAGGTCTTGGTGAGACCGTTGATGACCGGCACGCTGGCATGTTTGGCAAGGTCCGCCAGTTTCTGGTGGTCGAGCATGCGGATCATGATGCCATCGACATAGCGCGAGAGCACGCGCGCGGTATCGGCGATGCTTTCGCGCTCTCCCAACTCGATCTCCTTGCCGGTGAGCATGATCGCCTCGCCGCCCAATTCGCGGATCCCGACATCAAACGACATCCTTGTGCGCATCGAGGGTTGCTCGAACACCATGGCCCACGCCTTGCCGTGGAGTTTTTTATCCTCCGGACGCTGCGCACGGCGATGGGTTTTGATCTGGCGGGCCTGCGCGATCAAGTGGCGGATTTCATCGGTCGATAGGTCTTTTATATCCAGAAAATGCCGAAAAGAACCCGAAAAAGCAGAAGTTGAAGCCATGATGGCCATCCATGAACGTCACACAAAGGGGAAGGGGGAAAATCAGGAAACGCGTTCTTGCAACAAGGTGAGCGCGGCATCCAGCCGGTGATGCGCCGCCTCGATTTCCGCATTACCGATAGTGAGCGGCGGCAGCAGCCGAACCACGTTATCCCCGGCCGGAACGGTCAAAAAACCGTGTTGACGGGCACAGGCCACAAGCTCGGTATTGGGCACCTTGAGCTTGAGCCCCATGAGCAACCCGGCGCCCCGCACCTCTTCAATCAGATCGGGGTAGCGATCTTTGAGTTCCGCAAGGCGCTGGGTGAGATCGCGCGCGGAGGAGCGGACATTTTCTAAAAATTCCGGCGGGCTGACTAGATCGAGCACCGCATTGCCAACCGCCATGGCCAGCATATTGCCGCCATAGGTGGTGCCATGCGTGCCTGCGAGCATCCCTTGGCCCGCCTGCGCCGTGGAGAGGCAGGCGCCAAGCGGAAAACCGCCGCCGATTCCTTTCGCGGAGGCGAGGATATCCGGGGTAATGCCGCTCCACTCATAGGCAAAGAACTTGCCCGTCCGCCCGATCCCGCATTGGACTTCATCCAGGATCAGCAAGAGGCCATGCTCATCGCACAAGGCCCGGATGGCGCGCAGGAATTCTGGCGAAAACGCGCGGATGCCGCCCTCGCCCTGCACCGGTTCGAGCAAAATACCGGCGGTTTGAGGCGTGAGCGCGGCTTTCACCGCGTCAAGATCGCCAAACGGCACTTGGTCAAAGCCTTCGACCTTGGGGCCGAAACCGTCGAGATATTTTTGCTGCCCGCCCGCTGCAATGGTGGCAAGCGTGCGGCCATGGAAGGCGCCTTCAAACGTGATCAGCCGGTAGCGTTCCGGTACACCGTTGGCCGCGTGGTATTTACGCGCCATTTTGATCGCGCATTCAAGGGCTTCCGCGCCGGAATTGGTGAAAAACACATGGTCTGCAAAACTCAAGGCACACAGCCGCTCCGCCAGGCGCGCGCCTTGTTCGTTCTGGTAAAGGTTGGAGACATGCCACAGTTTTTGCGCTTGGTCGGTCAGCGCCTTCACCAGATACGGATGCGAATGCCCAACCACATCTACCGCGATGCCGGCGGCAAAATCGAGATATTTCTCACCCGTTTTGGTGTAGAGCCACGCCCCTTCGCCATGCTCGAACGATAGATCGGCGCGCGCAAAAACCGGCAATAAATGCGACAAAGCAGCCTCTGAGGGCTTGGATGCCGGTGCCACAGCCTGGGACGCTCATTTCATCACCATCACTTCTCCTTTAATCATTCCGCTTCCGAGGAATGCAATACCCTTGTATTTGGTGCGACATGCCTTTTGGGGCGACATGCTGTTTGGTACCAAATGCCCCTTCAGATCCGCAACCACGGCTCCTTAGAAACGCGGCTCCTTAGAAACGCGGCTCTTTGAACCAAGCTCGTCTGAACCAAGCCCGCTTGCACATCATACCCGTTCTCAAAACAACAGCCTTCCTCCTTTTATGCGGAGTCGCCGTGTTTTATTTGGCAGATGCGCTGGTTGGCAGATGCCCGGTTGTTTTCAGGATCGTTTTTCAGGACCGAATGGGTGCGATACCAAAAAATTCGCCGCCCAAGCGGGCGGCAACTTTGCGCATGCTTGCATATTTTGTGTAAAAGTCAATCAAGCCGAAGGTTGAGCCTTCCGCCCGCTTTTCTAGACCGAAAATGGCAAAGCCCCTTCCGAAGGCCGCAGGGGCCGGCAGGGGCCTTGGTCGCGCGCTTGGGGGTTTATACAGCCAAACAGCGCCTGCACCGCATAAGGAATATCCGCCAAAGGGGCCTGTTGGGTTGTCAAGCCGGTTTTGCAAAAACATCGCTGTTGAAAACCGGCAGTGTTGCCATTCCGACTCTCACCCTACCGGCCGGTTTTGGTTAAGGTCAGGTTAATACCAAACGGGCGCAAGCCTGATTTTACCCCCAAACGGGCGCAAGCCCGTATTGGCTTTCAGAATGCTCATGAAAGCATCCCCGTACTTCCCGGATTTTTGGGGAGGGACGGTTTGATTCTCTCCTGCTTTCTGAAGCCATGCATCGAGCATAAGGAAATTGATATGAGCTGGGATGACGCGCGCATTGAATTGCTCACCAAACTCTGGAATGACGGGCGCACCGCCAGCCAGATCGCCGGCGATATGGGGGGAGGCATTACCCGCAATGCCGTTATCGGCAAAGCGCATCGGCTTGGTTTGTCTGGCAGGGCGCGCCCTGCTGCGAACCCGGCTTCTTCCACTTCTGCGCGGGGGCGTGATAAAACCACCTCCTCTGGCAATGCACCTTCCAAAATGAAAACGGGCAGTGCGCGCGGCGGTGCTTCCGGAGGCGTGGCGATGTCTCAAGGCGGATTGGCACTGGACATGTCCGCTCACCCCGAAGCGGCCCTTGAGATGAACGTGCAGCCTGAAGCCGTGGTTTTGCCGATGGTTCGGCGGATCGACATTATGGCGTTGCGCGATGGCGTTTGCCGGTGGCCGCTGGGCGATCCGCGCGAGCGTGATACCTTCGCTTATTGCGGAGCGGAATGCTCCAGCGCGCATGTTTATTGCACCGGCCATTCACGTCTGGCGTATCAGCAGGTACCCTTCGAGCGGCGCCGCTAACCGTTTAGCCCCCGCTCGCGAGCAGGGGGCGATCGGACTGGCCGTTATCGATTTCATTTTTACAAAGCTTTTACGCGGGTTTTTCTGTCCGGGTTTTTCTGTCCGGGTTTTTTGCCCGCCGCCTTTTGGGCGCTTGATGCGGTTTATGCAAGCTTTTCCGCATTGCTCCACAAGCTTCACTGCATTGCTTGGCACCCTCAAGGTTCAGCCTGCACCTCTTGTGGGGGGGGCTATAAAGTGCGCGCCAAGATACATTGTGCCGCTCATATCCTTTGAGCTGTCACGATCCTTTGCGCGGGCAATATGCCCGGCACATACAATAGGGTGCGCTAGAAGATTGGCCCACATGAATGGTACAGTCGGGTGGACTCGAACCACCGACCTTCGGAGCCACAATCCGACGCTCTAACCAACTGAGCTACGACTGCCTGCACCAAGCCTTTGTCCCTGCATTCTTGCCAGAAAACGGTTCAGGAGTAGAACCGGTTATCTGCCAACCAAAACCAGGACGCACAAGCCATCTTTGATCTGATCCGATCAGACCGGACACCCCTCTAGCTGCTTCGGTTCAAGATTTCAAGGCAGGAATTGCACAAACCTTCCCACTGCCCAGCTTTTAGGCACGCTGCCTGTCTGTTTGGCGGGCGAGGCTGCGCCTTTTGCGGCGGGATGGCAGTCCGCACTACCCTGCGCGGCGCGAATGCGGTTTGCTGCGTTGCAATAAGCACGTGCCGGACCCTCCGTTCGGTGCCCGCTTTTGCGCCCGATCCATATCGGTATAACCAAACGGAGAATGCCCATGCGCGTTGTATCCTCGTTCTTGCTGCTTTGTGCGGCCTTGATGCCGCAATCTGCCCATGCAGCCCAAGGGTTCGATAAGGGCGATACGACCTTCATGGTGCTTTCGACCGTGCTGGTCCTGCTCATGATCCTGCCGGGGTTGGCGTTGTTTTATGGCGGGCTGGTGCGGGCCAAAAACATGCTGTCGATTTTAACCCAGGTCTTGACCATTTCCTGCCTGGTCATGCTGCTCTGGGTCACTTTGGGCTATTCGCTGGTCTTTACCGGCGGGCCTTTCGGGGCATTTATCGGCGGGGTGGATAAAGCCTTCCTGCGGGGGGTTACGGTCAATAGCGCGGCCGCGACCTTCTCGAACGGCGTCGCCATTCCGGAAATGCTGTATATGGCCTTCCAGATGACCTTTGCCGCCATAACCCCGGCCCTGATTATCGGCGCTTTGGCGGAACGGGTGCGTTTTTCTGCCCTGATGCTGTTTACCGTGCTGTGGATGTTTGTGGTCTATGTGCCGGTGGCGCATATGGTCTGGTACTGGCAGGGGCCGGATGTGTTGGCGCAGGCCGCGCAGGCCGTGCTTAACGCTGCCGATGATGCCGCCCGCGCCCTTGCCACCGAAAAACTCGAAGCGCTCCAGCGCGATGCCGGGTTGCTCTTCCAATGGGGCGCGCTCGATTTTGCAGGCGGCACGGTGGTGCATATCAATGCCGGGATGTCTGCGCTGGTTGGCGCGGCGATGATCGGCAAGCGGATCGGCTATGGCCGGGATTTGCTGGCGCCCCATTCGCTCACCATGACCTTTATCGGCATTGCCTTGCTCTGGGTGGGCTGGTTCGGGTTCAATGCAGGCTCCAACCTGGAGGCCAATGGCACGGCGGTTCTGGCGATGGTCAATACCTTGCTGGCACCGGCCGCAGCGGGGCTTAGCTGGATGCTGGCCGAATGGACGCTCAAGGGCAGGCCCTCCATGCTGGGGCTGGCCTCTGGCGTGGTTGCGGGGTTGGTGGCGATCACCCCAGCTTCCGGGTTTTCAGGCCCGAGGGGGGCGATCGTGCTGGGGCTGGTGGCCGGGCCGCTGTGCTATTACGCCTGTGCGGGGCTCAAGCACGCTCTGGGCTATGATGATTCGCTCGATGTCTTTGGTATCCACGGTATCGGCGGGATTATCGGTGCTCTGGCCACGGGGGTGCTGGTCAACCCGGATCTTGGTGGCACCGGTATCGCCGATTATATCGCCAAGCCCGGCGAATTGGTGGTGGCCGCCTATGAATGGCTCCCCGCGATGCTCGCGCAGGCCAAGGCGGTTGGGTTTACTCTGGTGTATTCCGGGGTGGCTTCGGCGATTTTGTTCAAGTTCGTGGATCTGGTGATCGGCTTGCGCGTTGCGCAAGAACAAGAACGGCAAGGGCTCGATATTATTGAGCATGGCGAGCGTGCCTATTCCTCGTGATCCCAAGTTCAAATCTCCCAAGTCTCACGCCATGGCAACAAGGGGGGCATGCCTCCCCTTGTTGAATGCGCTCTGATCTGGCAAGTTCCCTAACGGGCTCTTGTCTTTGCCTGTTGCACGCGTTTTTCGGATCCAGCAATAGCCACTTGATCCGGAAACGCTCTAAGGCAACAATGCGACATCAAGCGGTAAGGGGGCGCCAAGGAGATCTTGCGCCGCTGGGACGATCTGGGAGAACACCATGGCGCAAATTGAGGATGCATCGCTCCTGGAGCGAGAGGCAATGGAATACGATGTCGTGATTGTCGGGGGCGGGCCCGCCGGGCTGTGCGCGGCGATCCGGCTCAAACAGCTTGCGGCGCAAACCGACCGGGAGATTTCGGTTGTTGTGGTCGAAAAAGGCAGCGAGATCGGCGCGCATATCCTGTCCGGTGCGGTCATTGACCCGGTTGGGCTTGATGCCTTGCTCCCTCAATGGCGGCAAGACCCCACCTGCCCGCTCAAAACCCCGGTGCGCGATGACCGGTTTTATTTCCTTGGGCCCTCCGGCGCGCTGCGCCTGCCCAATTTCGCCCTGCCGAAGCTGATGAACAACCACGGCGCCTATATTGGCTCGCTGGGGGCCTTGTGTCGCTGGCTTGCGGGCAAGGCGGAAGCGTTGGGGGTGGAGATCTATCCCGGTTTTGCCGCCGATTCGCTGCTCTATAACGATGCTGGCGCGCTGATCGGCATCGCAACCGGAGATATGGGGGTAGATCGCAACGGCGCACCCAAGGAGAGTTACACCCGGGGCATGGCCCTGCTGGGCAAATATACCTTGCTGGCGGAAGGGGCGCGCGGGCATTTGAGCAAGCAGGCCATTGCGCGTTTTGGGTTGGATAAAGGCTGCGATGTCCCCAAATTCGGCATCGGGATCAAGGAAATATGGCAGGTTTCTCCTAAAAAGCACCAACCGGGGCTGGCGCAGCATTCTTTTGGCTGGCCACTCGATTCGCGCACCGGGGGCGGCTCGTTCCTGTATCATTTTGATGAAAACCTGGTGGCTGTCGGCTTTGTCGTGCATCTCAATTACACCAACCCGACCCTCTCCCCCTTCGATGAATTCCAACGGTTCAAACATCACCCGCTGGTGAGCGACACCTTGGCCGGAGGCAAGCGCATCGCTTACGGCGCGCGGGCGATTACCGAGGGCGGGTATCAAAGCGTGCCGCGCCTGACGTTTCCGGGCGGGGCGTTGCTGGGGTGCGCGGCAGGCTTTGTGAATGTCCCGCGAATCAAAGGCTCGCATAACGCCATGCTCTCGGGCCAGCTTGCCGCTACCCATATCGCACAGGCACTGGCAGATGGGCGCGCCCAGGATGAGGTAACCGGCTATGAGGAGGCCTGGCGCGGCTCGGCTATCGGGCGCGATCTTTACCCGGTGCGCAATGTCAAACCGCTCTGGAGCCGGTTTGGCACCTTTGCGGGGATCGCGCTGGGTGGCCTTGATATGTGGTTGAATACGCTAGTTAAATTCTCGCCCTTCGGCACATTGCGGCATGGCAAGAGCGATGCGCACAGCCTTAAGCGCCTAAGCGAGGTCAAGCCGATTGCGTACCCCAAACCCGACGGCGTGCTCTCCTTTGACAAGCCTTCCTCGGTGTTTTTGTCGGCGACCAACCATGCGGAAGATCAACCCGTGCATTTGCAGCTGGCGGACCCTGAGCTGCCTATCCGCAATAATCTGCCAGATTATGGCGAACCGGCGCGGCTTTATTGCCCTGCGGGGGTGTATGAGGTCGTTTACGCCGATGAAGTGGCCAAAACGCAGCCCCGATTCGTGATCAATGCGCAAAATTGCGTGCATTGCAAAACCTGCGACATCAAGGATCCAGCCGGCAATATCACCTGGGTAACGCCCGAAGGGGCGGGCGGACCCAATTATCCGGCGATGTGAGCCATAAGCGCGTAACTTAGCCCTTTTGGGATGTGTGAGGCGTATTTTTGCCGAAAAATGGCGCTGTGTCGGCCTGTTTATTGCAACATTATCCCAAGAGCGCAGGGCAGATCGCGCCTTTGTGCCTTGACAGGGGCTTTTGGGCCTGTTTAACAGCGCCAAGGGTTTTGTTCGGATGTTGCGAGCAGCTCTGCTTGTTTTGGAAAGGGTGTCCCTTGAAGCCAACGCGGTCCATGCCGGGTAGCGAAGGGAAGGCCAGTTCTGATCCCGCCGCACCTGTTTCAGGGGAGGCGGAAGCGCTCCGGATACGTCTTGAGGCTCTCAAGGCTGATCTAGGCGGCGCAAAAGGCGAGCAGGGGGCACAGCAAATGGACAAAGCCACCGCATCAGCCGATGGCGGGGCGATCGGGACAGGCCTTCGGGCTGGCTCCGAGCTGCTTGCCGGTGTGCTGGTCGGGTGCGGGATCGGCTATCTGCTGGACCGACAACTGGGAACGTCGCCGTTGTTTCTCATCCCGTTTTTACTGGTGGGGATGGCGGCAGGGTTCTGGAATATCTACCGTCTGGCCGCGCATCCGCGCAGCACGGCGCGCAGCAAAGATCCTGGCCAAAAGCGGGAGAGTTGAAGCGTCAAGACAGGGTTTACAGCCTGTATCTTGCGGGTGTTCCGGGTTTTGGTCGTATCTGGGTAGTGTATAAAGTCGATACTAGGCGTATAAACTGGTCTTTCAGGTAAGTGAGGCAAACGTGGCTGCTGGAAACGCGATTGATCCGATCCACCAATTCGAGATTACCCCGCTTGTTTCGCTCAAGATCGGCGGGCTTGACCTGTCTTTCACCAATGCTTCCCTATGGATGGTGATTGTCACGCTGGCGATTACCTTTGTCATGGTGATCGGCACATCGGCGCGTGCGGTAGTGCCGGGGCGGGTACAGAGCCTGGCTGAAATGGCCTATGAATTCGTCGCTTCCACCCTCACCGGCGTTACCGGCCGCGAGGGGATGAAATTCTTCCCCTTCGTCTTTTCGCTGTTCATGTTCGTTTTTGCCGCCAATATGCTGGGGATGATCCCTGGCTCGTTCACCGTTACCAGCCAGATTATCGTGACCGCTGCCCTCGCCGTGCTGGTGATTTCGGTGGTGTTTATCGCCGGGATTATCGGCCATGGCACGCATTTCTTCGGCCTGTTTGTGCCCTCGGGGGTGCCGGGTTGGCTGCTGCCGTTTATGGTCGTGATCGAGATTGTTTCGTTCCTCTCGCGCCCGATCAGTCTGGCTCTGCGGTTGTTTGGCAACATGCTGGCCGGGCATATCGCCCTCAAGGTGTTCGGGGGCTTTGTTGCGGCCTTGCTGGCCGCTGGCGCTGCGGGCGTGCTCGCACCGTTGCCGCTCATTCTTGCCGTGGCTTTGACCGCGCTTGAATTTCTGGTGGCGTTTTTGCAAGCCTATGTGTTTGCCATTCTGACCTGTGTTTATCTCAACGATGCCCTGCATCCTGGCCACTGATTGAGACAGTTTTCCCCTCCCTTTCCATCTTCAAGGAGAAATTCGATGGATCTCGCTGCTGCTTCCGCCCTTGCCAAATATCTCGGTGCCGGCCTCGCTTGTCTTGGTATGGGCCTCGCCGCTATGGGCGTGGGTAATATTTTCGGCAACTTCCTTTCCGGCGCTTTGCGTAACCCGTCGGCGGCCGATGGCCAGTTCGGGCGCGCCTTCATCGGCGCCGCTTTGGCCGAAGGTTTGGGCATTTTCGCCTTCGTTGTCGCGCTGATCCTGCTGTTCGTTGCCAAGTAAACGTTCAACACGTCAACGTTCTGAACGTACCCATATCTGGCCAAATTTCCATGGCAGCAGGGCTTTGATGCCCATGCCTTTCTGAAACAACGGCCGGATTGTTAAGCCCTTCGGCGCTTGGCCCATGCTGGATCTATGGTCCAAAATTGGTCGGTGCCGGAGCGGGCTCAAAAAATCGTTCCGGCCAGGCATCTTGCCTTGCCGGAAGGGTGTTTCTTCCTGATTCCTGTTTCCATTTGTTCCGTCCTGGCGTTTTTCGGCACGGAAATGGCTTTAAAGGGTATGGCTTATGCGCATTTTATCCACTTTCCTGGTTGCCGTTCTTTCCGGCAGCGCCGCGATGGCGGCCGAGGGTGGGGCGTTTCCGCCCTTCGATTCCAGCAAGTTTGCCGGCCAGCTTTTCTGGCTGATGATCACCTTTGGCCTGCTTTATCTCTTGATGAGCCGTATTGCCCTGCCACGGGTTGGTGCCGTGCTTGAGGCGCGCGCTCAAGCCATTGATTCCGCTCTCAAAGCGGCTGATACCGCCCAGAAGGCCGCAGAAAACGACGCCAAAACGCTTGAAGCCTCTTTGGCCAATGCCCGCGCTGAGGCACAAAAGCTGGGGCAAAGCGCAAGAGATGCTTCCGCCGCGCAGGTGGAAGCCCAACGCAAAACGGTTGAGGCGGATCTGGCCAAGCGGGTTGAAGCCGCTGAGGCCAATATCCGTGATATGCGCAACAAGGCGTTGGCGCATGTCGGGGCGATTGCCGGGGAAACCGCAACCGCAATTTTGACGCAGATCACCGGCAAGGCCCCTGCGGCGGGCGCGGTGGATGCGGTGCTCGCCAAAATGCGTAAAGCCTGAGGAGACAACCATGTTTGGCGCAGAATTCTGGGTAGGCGTTTCTTTTTTTATCTTTATCGGCATTCTGGTCTATGCAGGCATGCCGGGCAAAATCCTGAACGCACTTGATGCGCGCGGCCAGCGGATCGCCAGTCAACTCGCGGAAGCGGACCGGCTGCGGGCCGAGGCAGAAGCCTTGCGCAAATCTTATGAAGAAAAGAAACGCGCTGCGGAAGCGGAAGCCTTGCAGATTCGCCAGAACGCACAAGAAGAAGCCAAGCGGATTGAAGCCGAAGCCAAAACCCGGATGCACGATTATGTAACCCGGCGTCAGGCGCAAGCCGATCTCAAGCTAAGCCAGGCGGAAGCGCAAGCGATCGCAGATGTACGCCACGCGGCGGCCGAATTGGCCACACAGGCAGCCGCAGCGGTTCTGGCGCAAATGCCGGGGGATACCGCTATTGCCGCCGCGATTGGCGAGGTCAAGGCGCGCTTGAACTAACAGACCTTTCAAGATATACCTTGCAAGGTCTGTTTGAGCGCATTTTTGGACGCTATCAGCACGGGCAAGAAATTACCCTGCCACCAGCAGCACATGCAGCGAGCGCGGGCCATGCGCGCCCAGCAGGATCGTTTGTTCAATATCGCCGGAGCGCGAAGGGCCGGTGATCATGTTCACCGCGCGCGGCATTTGGTCCTTGCCGAATTTTTTACGCAACAGGGTCCAGACGCTTTCAAAATCCCGTTGGACATCGCTCTCGCGCAAAACCACCAGGTGGTAATCCGGCAAAAAATTGAGCGTTGTCGGGTTATCGGCACCCGAATGCACCACCAGCGTGCCGGTTTCGCTCACCCCAGCCAAAGCATGGCTCAAAGCGGTCAGATGCGTGCCATCGGATGCGCCTTGCGACACCTCCAGCGCGGTTGCAGGCCAATCGAGCGCGGCAAGGCGCGCATCCGCACCGCAGCGCAGGCTGGCAGGCAGGTTGTTCTCCCGCAGGTAGGTCGCTACCGCCTGCGGCACGTCCCCCAGCGTGGCAAGGCGCGCAACACTGGCTTGGGAGGCGATCAGTTTTTGCACCATCCGCTCGATCTTATCTTCCGATTGGGCCGGGATAATCCCGCGCGGGGTGCGATCGAGCCGCTCGGCAACCGCTGCGCGGCGCAAGGTCTCTGCGCCGGTAACTCCCAGCGCGCGGCGGATAGAGGCCAGCACCTGCGCGCGGCCAGGGTGAGAAGTCTCGCTCATGGTGTGCCTCCCGCCCGGCGCGCGCGCGTATGCGCCGCCCAGCGCGCCTGAAACGTATCGCCTTCCGGGGCTGCAAAATCCCGATGGCGGAGCCAAGTGCCCATACCGGGCAGGAAACGCAGGGGCGAGGCAGCGTTGAAGCGCCCGCTTGCGCGCCCCAACACCGCCATGGTTTTGGCAAAAACGCGCATGCTGAGCGCATAAAGCCACGGATGCTTGACAAAAAACGCCCAGAACGCCAGCCCGTATCGAGCCATGGCCGGGTTGAGATGGCGCGAAAATTCGCGCTCGCGCCAATGGCGCATCATGCCCGGCAGGGGAATTTTCATCGGGCACACGCTTTCGCAGCGCCCGCAAAAGGTGGAAGCATTGGGCAATTGCCCGCTTTCCTGCACGCCGATCAGCGAGGGGGTGAGCACCGAGCCCATGGGGCCGGGATAGATCCAGCCATAGGCATGCCCGCCGATCTGCTGATAGACCGGGCAATGGTTCATGCAGGCCGCGCAGCGGATGCAGCGCAGCATATCCTGAAACGGTGTGCCGATCATGGCGGAACGCCCGTTATCGAGCAGCACAACGTGATATTCGGTTGGGCCATCGGGGTCTGCCACCCGGCGCGGACCAGTCGAAAGGGTGGTGTAGCAGCTCATTTCCTGCCCGGTCGCGGAGCGCGCCAGCAGGCGCAGCAGCGTTGTGGCATCTTCGAGCGTTGGCACCAATTTATCGATAGAAGCCAATACGATCTGCACGCGCGGCAGGGTTTGGGTGAGATCGCCATTGCCTTCATTGGTCACGATAATGGCGCTGCCGGTTTCGGCAACCAGAAAATTGGCGCCGGTAATCCCGACATCGGCGGCCAGAAACTTCGAGCGCAGCACTGCCCGCGCCTCGGAAAGCAGGGCGGTTTTTTCGTCAAGGTCGCGCGCGGGGTCCAGATGCGTATGCGCGCGGCGGAAATCGGCTTCGATCTGGTGCTTGTTGAGATGCACGGCGGGGGCGATGATATGGCTGGGCCGCTCGCCGCGCAGTTGGATGATATATTCCCCAAGGTCGGTTTCAATGGGTTCTATGCCCTTGGCG
>CAZGKS010000010.1:0-19077 GCA_964526275.1 uncultured Methylobacterium sp.
TTACAAGGGTGTGGGTGCGCATAGCGCGTGATGTGTTTTAACGAAAACATATCACGCGCGTATCTATTTGTTGAAGAAAGTATTTTTTGTTTTTGGTTTGTGCATCAAAAGCCAAAACGCTAGAGCGTTTCCAGCGATAAAGTGAAAGCTGGTTTATCGCAAAAAAGCATGCGAAAATAAAAAGATAAGAGCCAAATGCGATTTCATTTGAACGCATTCTGCTCTATAATCGCAAGGCTTACCCCAACCGCGCGTTCAGGGCTTCAAACAGCGGGTTGTCGCGCCCGAACACGTAATCGGGATTACCGATCAGCACCTGCTTGGCCCCCGCTGAGATGCAGGCATCGGCGAGGGTCGCGGCGGTATCGCGCGGGACCAGAAATTCGCTGGAATCCTCGCGCAAAGCAAGGGTAATCGCCCCGGATTTAGCCAAAGTCGCTAGAGTATTGGCATCGGGTATGGCCCCGTAAAGTCGCAAGGTGCGCCGCGTGCGCGCCATTTCTTCTGCATGGATACGCCCGAGCACATGCTTGGCCAGTTTGCGGGCGGCTTGCGGCCACGACGCGGTGAGGGCTGCGACCAGATGCGCCTCCGAGCGCAAAATTGTGCCATCCTCCAGAACTTTGAGCGCATTGGCGGCCAGGGTGCTGCCGGTTGTGGTAATATCGACGATAATATCTGCATGGCCGGCGGCCGGGGCGCCTTCGGTTGCACCCGCGCTTTCCACGATCCGATAATCCGGGATATTATGGTTTTTGAAAAAGCGCCGCGTAAGAGCGACATATTTGGTGGCAACCAGCAGGCGCCGATGTTTATGCAGGCGGAAATCAGCGGCAACGTCTTCAAGGTCGCGCATGCCATGCACATCGATCCAGGCTTCCGGCACCGCCACGACCACATTGGCATGGCCAAACCCGAGCGGCGCGAGCAGGCTCACCTTTTGTTGGGGATCAGCAATGCCTTCCTCGATCAGGTCGGCGCCGGTAACGCCCAGTTGCACGTTGCCGCGCGCCAGTTCCCCGGCAATTTCGGAGGCAGAAAGAAAGGCGACCTCAACCCCCGGCAATTCGGGGATCGTGCCGCGATAATTCCGTTCTCCGCCCGGTTGGCGGATGGAGAGCCCCGCGCGGGCAAAAAAGGCGAAGGTGTTCTCCTGCAGTCGCCCCTTGGAGGGGACGGCGATCACCAGATCGGGGGCGCTCATGGGGCCACTCCTTTTTGCACAGGGGCCGCGGGCGGCGCCTTGGGTCCAGGGGGAGCGCTTTGCGCAGGGGCAGGCGGTTTAGCGGCTGCGTTAAGCCGATCAACCCAGATCGCCGCCCCCAAAGCCGGGCCCTTGCGCCCCAGCCGTTCCAGCAAGCGATCATAACGGCCGCCTGCTGCCAGAGGCTGAGGGAGCGCCTCGGTGCGGATCTCAAACACCATGCCGGAATAATAATCCATGGCCCTGGCAAACCCGGCTCTGGCCCGGATACGCGCCAGCGGCACGCCGCGCAATTCGAGAAAACCGGTCCGCTGCTCGTAGAGATCGAGCGCGGCATTGAGGCTGAACCCGGCCTCCGTGGCAATCGCGCGCACATTTGCCGCCACCACATCCGGATGGCCTTCAATCGCGATATAGCGGCGCAGCATGGCGATTTGCGTATCGCCCAAAACCTGCGCGTCTTCCCGCGCGCGCTCAAGGAAGCGCCCGGCGATATCATCGGCGCTGCGCCCGCCCGTAGCGCGCATCCCGGCCATCGAGAGCAGGTCCTTGACAAAAGCCTGCGCCTCGGCGGGGTCAGCGCCGCGCAAGGCATCGAGCACGCCGGAATAGCGGTCAAGGCCACTTTGGCGGGTTTTCTTGCCATTCTGGGCGTCATCGAGATAGCGGTTGAGCCGCCCTTCGCCCAAAGCGTGGCCCAGACGCCGTGCCAACGCCCCCTCAAGGCCCATAGCGGCAAGCAAGGCCGAAAACAGCCCCATATCGCCCAAAGTGAGGGTGAAGGGAAGGCTGGGTAACGCGCCTTGCAGCGCAAACCACGTTTCGGCGATGATATCGGCATCGGCCGCGCTGCGGTCGAGACGGCCGAAGGATTCAATGCCGATCTGCATAAACTCCCCGCTCTCGCCGGGGCGATGGCGAAACACCATATCGGAGAACAACCAGTCGCGCCGCGCGCCTTCTGGCATCGATTGGCGATAGACCAGCGTTGCCGGGATGGTAAATTCCGGCCGCAGGCATAGTTCTTCGCCTTGATCATTGGTGGTTAAAAACAGCCTGCTGCGAATATCTTCGCCGGAGAGTTCAAAAAACGGCTCTACCGGAAACAAAAATCCTAGATTTGCGGGCGAAAACCCCGCTTTGGCCAAGGCATCATAGACCAAACCTTGCGGCGGGCGCATGGGGGCGGGCACGGCGGGGGCCACGCTGCGCGGAAAAACCGGAGCTTTTTGGCCAGATGAAACAGGCGGGGAGGGCGGGGATTGCGGCGCGGTCATGGGTTTATCCTGCCACTTGGAGCATTTTTTGCGGTTGCGGATACCCGCACAGCGGCTGCAAGGCGAGGATTATCCACCCCGCAATGCGGAAGGTTGCGGCCGTCGGTGTGGTGTGTGTCCGGGGTTCTCTTGCCCGAATGCGGGCGTAAAAATCGGCTCCGACGGGATCAGATTTTGGGTTTGCGGGCAAGGGGGTGCGGGGCAAGGGGGTGCGGGAGAGGGGCATTTTACCCTTCCGTCTTTGTGACCTTGCCCAGCGCCGCCTGGGCGGCGGCAAGGCGGGCGATGGGAACGCGGAAGGGCGAGCAGGAGACATAATCGAGCCCCACCTGCTCACAAAAGCCGATCGAGGCGGGGTCGCCCCCATGTTCGCCGCACAGCCCCAGCTTGAGGCCGGGGCGGGTTGCGCGCCCGCGCTCGGCGGCAAGGCGGACCAATTCACCCACGCCCTCTATATCCAGCGTTGCGAAGGGGTCATCGGGCAGAATGCCGCGCGCTTTATAGGCGCCCAGAAACGCGCCCGCATCATCGCGTGAAATGCCCAGGGTTGTTTGGGTCAGATCGTTGGTACCAAACGAGAAAAATTCCGCGCTATGGGCAATGTCCCCCGCTTTGAGCGCCGCGCGCGGCAGCTCGATCATGGTGCCAACCTGATAAGCGAGGGGGGTGTCATGCTCTGCGCCCACCTGTTGGGCGATGGCGTCAATCCGCGCTTTGACCAGATCGAGTTCGCCGCGTGTCATGACCAGCGGCACCATGATCTCGGGCACGACCGGCGCACCGGTGGTTTTTGCGGCGGCAAGGGCGGCCTCAAAAATCGCCCGCGCCTGCATTTCGGCGATTTCCGGATAGGCAACCGCCAGCCGACACCCGCGAAAGCCGAGCATGGGGTTGGATTCCGACAATTCGAGCGCGCGCTGGCGCAGTTTTTCCGGGTCCGCGCCCATGGCGCTGGCGACATCGGCGATTTCCTTGGGTTCATGCGGCAGGAATTCGTGCAAGGGCGGGTCGAGCAGGCGGATCGTGACCGGCTTGCCCTTCATGATCTCGAACAGGGCGATAAAATCATCCCGCTGCATGGGCAGCAGCTTGGAAAGCGCCGCCCGGCGGCCTTTTTCGCTCTCCGCCAGGATCATCTCCCGCATGGCGATGATGCGCGCGCCTTCAAAGAACATGTGTTCGGTGCGGCACAAACCAATGCCCTCCGCGCCGAAACTGATCGCCATCCGCGCTTCGGAGGCGGTTTCGGCATTGGTGCGGATTTTTAGCCTGCGTGCCTGATCAGCCCAGCCCATCAAGGTGCCGAATTCGCCGGAAAGTTCGGGGTGGAGCATGGCGATTTCGCCCTCCAGCACCTGGCCGTTCGCCCCGTCGATGGTAATGAAATCCCCGCGCCTTAGCACTTTGCCCATAACGCTCATGGTCCCGGCGGTATAGTCGAGCCGGATGGCGCCTGCCCCGGAAACGCAGGGCTTGCCCATACCGCGCGCAACCACTGCGGCGTGGCTGGTCATGCCGCCGCGCGTGGTGAGGATCCCTTCGGCGGCGTGCATGCCGTGGATATCTTCCGGGCTGGTCTCGATCCGCACCAGAATAACCTTCTGCCCGGCTTTGGCCGCCGTTTCCGCTTCTTCAGACGTGAAGACGATCGCCCCGGTTGCCGCCCCCGGCGAAGCGGGCAGACCGGTGCCGATCACCTTGCGCGGCGCTTTGGGGTCGATGGTTGGGTGCAGCAATTGATCGAGCGAGGCTGGATCGACGCGCAAAACCGCTTCCTCGCGCGTAATCAAGCCCTCATTGGCCAGATCGACCGCGATACGCAACGCGGCCTTGGCGGTGCGCTTGCCATTGCGCGTTTGCAGCATCCATAATTTGCCGGTCTCGATGGTGAATTCGATATCCTGCATATCGCGATAATGCTGTTCGAGCAGGGTGTAGATGCGCTTGAGCTCGCTGTAAGCTTCCGGCAGGGTTGCCTCTAAGGAAGGCTTGGCAGAACCGGCGGCCAGACGCGCGCTTTCGGTAATATCCTGCGGGGTGCGGATGCCCGCTACCACATCTTCGCCTTGGGCATTGAGGAGATATTCGCCGTAAAGCTCCTTTTCGCCGGTCGAGGGGTTACGCGTAAACGCGACCCCGGTGGCGGAGGTTTCCCCCAGATTGCCGAACACCATCGCCTGGATATTGACCGCCGTGCCCCAGCTTTCGGGAATAGCGTGCAGATCCCGGTATTTGATCGCGCGCGCGTTCATCCAGGAGCCGAACACCGCGCTGATCGCGCCCCAAAGCTGGGCTTGCGGATCTTGCGGGAAGGGTTTGCCAAGATTATCTTGCACGCAGGCCTTGTATTGCCCGATCAGATGCAGCCAATCGGCGGCATCGAGTTCGGTATCGAGGGTAAAGCCCTTCTGGTCTTTGTATTCTTCCAGAATATCCTCGAACAGGTGGTGATCGAGATCGAGAACGACATTGGAATACATGGTGATGAAGCGGCGGTAACTGTCATAGGCAAAGCGCGGATTATTGGCCTGGCGCGCTAACGCTTCCACGGTGGCATCGTTGAGGCCTAAATTGAGCACGGTATCCATCATGCCCGGCATGGAGGCGCGCGCGCCCGAGCGCACCGAAACGAGCAGCGGGTTCTCGGCATCCCCGAAGCGCCGCCCGGTCAAGGCTGCGATTTGCGCCAAAGCGGCTTCGACCTGCCCGGCAAGCCCTTCCGGATAGGCGTGGTTATTGGCGTAAAAAGCGGTGCAAACGGCGGTGGAAAGCGTAAACCCCGGCGGAACCGGCAGGCCCATATGGCTCATCTCTGCCAGATTGGCGCCTTTGCCTCCCAGCAGGTTTTTCATATCGGCCCGGCCTTCCGCCTTGCCATCCCCGAAGGTATAGACCCATTTTGTCATGTCTGCCCCGTTTACCGGTCGAATAAGGTGCTTTAGTGTATTTCGCATGTGCGAAAACCTTGTGTGTTTTGTCGGAAATTCCACCAAAAAGCAAGGCTTTGCCTTTTTGCCGCGCGTGTTTTACACACGCCCTTCCACTCTCGTGATCCGCCTCCTTGGAAAATCGCCATGAATGATCTGCGCGCCCTTGCCCAAACCGCTTCCGCCTGGCCGTTCGAGGAGGCGCGCAAGGTGTTGCACCGCCTTGAAAAGCAAGGCGGTTTTGCCAAAAGCGGCAAGGAGGCGGTGATTTTCGAGACCGGTTATGGCCCCTCGGGCCTGCCGCATATTGGTACCTTCGGGGAGGTCGCGCGCACCAGCATGGTGCGGCACGCTTTTGGCGTGCTCACGGGGGGCGAAATCCCGACCAAACTGATCGCGTTTTCGGATGATATGGATGGGTTGCGCAAGGTGCCCACCAATGTCCCCAACGCCGCTTTGCTCGAAGGGGCCATTGGTTTGCCGTTGACCCAAGTGCCCGACCCGTTTGGCACGCATGAGAGCTTTGCGCACCATAACAATGCCCGCTTGCGCGCGTTTCTGGATCAATTCGGTTTTGATTATACGTTTATGTCGGCAACCGAAGCCTATCGCTCGGGGCGGTTTGATGCCACCTTGCTCAAAATGCTCGCGCGCTATGCGGCGCTCCAGAAGGTCATGCTCCCCTCCTTGCGTGAAGAGCGGGCGGCGAGCTATTCGCCGTTTTTGCCCCTCCATCCCCATACCGGCCATGTGATGCTGGTGCCGGTTGAGGAAACCGACGTCGCCCGCGGCTTGATTGCCTGGCGCGACCCGCAAAGCGGCGAACGGTTTGAAACCTTGGTCACGGGCGGGCACGCCAAGCTGCAATGGAAACCCGATTGGGCGATGCGGTGGGTGGCTTTGGGCGTTGATTACGAAATGGCCGGCAAGGACCTGATTGACAGTGTCAAGCTTTCGGGCGCGATTGCGCGCGCGCTCGATGCAGACCCGCCGGAGGGCTTCAATTACGAGCTGTTTTTAGATGAAAACGGCCAGAAAATCTCCAAAAGCAAGGGCAATGGCCTGACCATCGAGGAATGGCTCACCTATGCCAGCGCGGAAAGCCTGTCCTTGTTCATGTTCTCCAAACCGCGTGAAGCCAAGCGCTTGCATTTTGATGTCATCCCCCGCGCGGTCGATGACTATCTGACCTTTCTGGAAGCGTATGAGCGGCAAGACGATAAAATCCGCCTTGGCAACCCGGTCTGGCATTTGCACGGCGGGGCCCCGCCCGCACCAGAGAAAGCCGGGCAAGGGGGGCAGATTTCGTTTGCGCTGCTGCTGAATTTGGTTGCGGTGGCAAATGCCGAAGACAAGGCGGTGCTGTGGGGCTTTTTGCGCCGCTATGCCCCTGATTTATCAGCGCAAACGCATCCGCGCCTGGATGCGATGGTCGGCTATGCGATCCGGTATTTCGCAGATTTCGTCAAACCGAAGAAACGGTATCGCGCGCCCGATGACGGCGAGCGGGCAGCACTGGAAGCCTTGGCGCACACCTTGCGGGCGCTGCCGACAGAGGCGAGCGCAGAAACCCTCCAGACGGCGCTTTATGATGTCGGCCGCGCCATTCCCCGTTATCAGGATCTGGCCGCCAAGGGCGCAACGCCGGAGCGACCGGGGGTATCGAATGCGTGGTTCAATGCGCTCTATCAGGTGCTGCTGGGGGAAGAGCGCGGCCCGCGCTTTGGGTCTTTTGTGGCCATTTACGGCATTGCCAATACGTTGCGCCTGATAGAGGCGGCGCTTTCCGGCAAGCTGATCACGGATCACGCGGCGTTTTTGGCCGCCAAGGGCGAATAAGCGTCTTCTGCTTCCAAGCGCCGTCTGCGGCGCTTTGTGGGCAGCGTAATTCTTGGTGCGCATCTCTTGGTGCAGGATGCGTTTTGACGGAAACATATCCTGCTCTTATCTGTTTGTTAAAGAACGCGTCTTTTGCTCTTGATGAGTCCATCAAAAGCAAAGACGCTATAGCGCGCCTTGCTTGGCGCGCCTTGCTTGGCGCCTATTTCTTGGCGCCTCCCCCCGCATAGAGTGTTGAAATGTCACAAGAGGGCGGGTGGGGGCATTAACCTTTCTTTCGTGCATCCATGACAAATTGCCAATTGTGTCAAGAATATCTCAACCATGGTTGGGATTGCCAGCAAAGCCCATCGTGTCATGTCGCAGCCATCTACCGTATCTTTGTATCGCTCTCAGGCGCTTGCATCTGCGCCATCGCGGTTGTTTCGGTTGACACAGCCGCGCGAAGCCTTGCCGATGGTGCACGTGGATATACTTGGCCGCATCATGTGCTCGGACCAAAGCGAATTCAGTTGCAAGATTACCGAAGCCTCTGCCTATCGGCTGCGGGCAAAGTCGGAGGCGCAACTATTTGTCAATGAGCGAATTATTGGTTATTTCCATACGGTTGGGCGGGTTGAAGGCATTGTTGCCGAGGTCAGGGAAGATGAATTTACCCTCGCTCTGACCAGCAACGCCACCAAACGCAACCGATTTGCCAACCAGTTGATGTGGCTCTCCAACAAAGACCTTCTCAATCTGCGCGATGATCGCCGCCATGAGCGGATCTTGCCGATCAAGAGCGATGTCACCGTGAGCGCAAAACGGGTTGGCGCGGAGATTGTTTATTCCGCGCGGATTATTGATCTCTCACGCTCCGGGGCGGCTGTTTCCGTGTTCGGGCGGTTTAATGTGGGCGAGGAAGTTGTTTTGGGCACTACCCCCGCCCGTGTTGTGCGGGCCGGTGAGAATGAATTCGCCGCCGAGTTTTATGCGCTCATTCCGGAAGTCATGTTCTCTGAAAATATTGTTTTGTGAGCGCGCGCGCCATAAACGCAATGTGCGGCGGGGCTGGGTGCGCAGGCTATCGCAGACGTGTTTTGATGAAAGCGCATCATGCTCTTATCTGATTGTATTAAAAAGCGTCTTTTGCTCTGGATGAGCCCATAACAAGCAAAACCGTTATAGGCGGCAGCCCTTGCCCGCTTATGCAATGGCCTGTTTTGCCGCGTGCCACAAGGTTTCCAGCCGTTCAAGATCGGCTTGGGCCGGGGAAAGCCCGTCTGCGTGCAGATGCGCTTCCATATGCTCGAAACGCTGGCTGAATTTGTGGTTGGTGCGGGCCAGAGCCGCCTCCGGATCAAGCCCCTGATGCCGGGCCAGGGTGATCACTGCAAAGAGCAGATCGCCGATCTCCTCTTCCAATGCGTTGTTTGTGAAGGCAGTTTCAGCAGGGGCATGGACGCTTGCAGGGGCATGGGTGTTTGCTTTGAGGGCAGAGCGCGCAAGGGCCTCTTCGACTTCCGCAAGCTCCTCGTGAAGTTTGGCCAGCACCTGGGCGGTATCGGGCCATGCGAACCCCACTTTGGCGGCCTCCTGTTGCAAGGCCAGCGCCCGGCGCATGGGGGGAAGCCCGGCCGGAATGGCGGCAAGCGTTTTCGTCGCTGTTGTGGGAGCTTGCGGGTTTTGTTGCTTTTGCGCTTTCTCCTGCGCCTTGATCTGCGCCCACAGGCGTGAAACTTCTGCCTCGCTGGCGGCTTGTTGCGCACCAAAAACATGCGGATGGCGGCGGATCAGCTTGGTGGTAATCGCCTCCACCACATCGGCGAAAGTGAAGGCCTTGGCCTCTTCGGCCATGCGCGCATGAAAGACCACCTGCAACAGCAGATCGCCCAGTTCCTCGCATAAATCCGGCAGGTTGTTCCGGACGATCGCATCGGCGACCTCATAGGTTTCCTCGATCGTATAGGGGAGGATGGTCGCGAAGGTCTGTTTTATGTCCCATGGGCACCCGGTTTGAGGATCGCGCAAGGCCGCCATGATCGCCAGAAGCTGGCCGATATGGCGCCCGGCCTCCGGCGCAAAACCCGCTGCGGAGGTTTCCGCAGGGGGCTCCTTGACAGGGTTCTCGGGGGGATTGCGGGTCGTATCTGCGCCATAACCCTGCAAAGCCAAGGCTGCATCGCGGTGAGGCTCGCTCATGCGCTCACCTCGTAATGGGTTGCGACCCCGCCCGCGTAATGCTCTGGAATGGCCGAACGCAGCGGCCATACCCCCACATGTTCGGCCTGAAAGGCGATATGGCTCTGCGCGCCGGGGGGGAGATACAAGGTGTCGAGAAAATAAGGCTCCCACCCATCATCATAAGGGTGGAGCAGCCGGAAGGCGTGGCCCTGCAGCGCCAGGGTTTGGGGCACATGGCTCCGGTTATGGCAACGCAACACCACCACCTCGCCCTTGCGGACGCGCAAAAGCGGCTTTTGCGCCGCTTTGCCGTGGTGTGGTTCCGCAAAGACGCCATTGATCGCAAAGATCCGCGATTTATCCGGAAAAGCGGCACGCAGGTTGGCTTCATCGGCGGTGAAATCAGCCGTGCCACCGCTGATCACGCAATCGGCGCGGCGGGCATTTTGCAAGCGGATGGCGGGCGGCAGGCCGGGGTCCGGGAAGGGGGGCGCCTTGGCGCGCCTTGGCAGGGCGGCACCTTGCGTCTCCAGTGAGAGAATGGGCACGCCTTTGCCCAAGCGGATTTCGAGCGAGCCTTTGGCGCCCGCTTCCATGGGGGCTTCGAGGATGAGATCGAGCCGTGAGAGCGGGGCGAGAGCCACGATGCGTTTCAAGGGATCGAATGGCGTACAAGGCGTTGATTCAACGGCATATACCGTGGCAGTAAACCCATTGGTGCGCAGCGGCATCACCCGCGCGCCGGAAGTGTTGATAAGCCGCAGCCGGATGCGGGCGCCGGGCCGTACCGACAAAGCCTGCGGCGCCGGGCGATTGCCAGCAAGCAGCGTGTTGCCAATCCGCCCAAGCCGCGCCATGTTCAGGCGCGCCTCGAAGGTTTCGTCCAAGGTGCCCTCTGTCCCTGAAAGCCGGTCGCCAATCGCCAGCACCAGATCGTGCTCCACAAGGACAGGGTCGGCTTCCGCGATCAGCACGGCGGCCATAAGCCCGCGCGCGCGCTGTTCCGGGGCGTAGGCGGCCAGATCCGGCGCAAGCACGAACGCACCGCTTTGTGTGGCGGGGATGGGCAAATCACCCCACGCACCGGGCGCTATCACGCCGGTTGGGTGCCCGGCTTGGCCGCGCGCGCCCCGCAGGCACAAGGCCGTGGGTTGGCCGAGAAGATTGCGCAGCCGCAGCGTGAAGGGTTTGCCTTCCACCCCGTGCACAACAGGAAAATCGAAATGATGTTCAAAGCGGATCGCCTGGGCATTGGCAGGCGATGCGGGCGCGTGCGGGGGCGGGTTAGCGCTGGCGCCGGTTGCGCGCTCTCCTTCCAGCGAGGGGGCAAACCCGAACAAGGTGCTAGGCGGGGCAGAAGGGGCAAGCGAGACCCGTTGGGGCACCAGATCAAGGGCAAAAACCGGCCCTTGCCCGGCACTGGCAGGTAACCCCTCTTTATCCAAATCCCCTTTATCGGCAGGCTTTGCGGCTGGTTGCGCAAGGCTGGTTGCGGGCACAAGCGCAAAGGCCACCAGCCCGTGGCCAAGCGCGTAGAGGGCTTCGCGTCTGGAAGGATCGATCATGAAGCTGGGTCCTTGCAAGGATTAAGCGTTGGTTTTGGGCCGCTACCCTAAAGCAGCTGCCCCTGATTCGGAACGGCAAATTATGCGTGTTTGCGTGCCCGTCTGGTTCGCAAGAATTTGGTTCGCAGGTGTTTGGTTCACAGGTGTTTTGCACAGCAGGCGATGGCGTTTTACGTCATGGAGCGGGCAGTGCAGGGCTTTTTGGGCTTTTTGGGCCATGGGCGCGCAACCCCCCTTGACGCGCACCGGATTTGGCCGCAAACGAGCCGTATGCTTGCTCCAAAGCCTTCTTTTGAACCCGCGCCGCGCGGTTTGCGCCCCGGACAGCGTGTGCGCAATTATTTCCTGACCGGGATTGTGGTTTCCGGTCCGTTGGTGATCACGGCTTATTTGTCGCTGTGGATGATCAATCTGGTCGATGGCTGGGTCAAGCCGCTGATCCCCTCCATGTATTTGCCGGAAACCTATCTCCCTTTCGCTATTCCGGGGTTTGGCATTCTGGTCTTGTTTCTTGCGCTGACCACGCTTGGCTTTTTGGCCGCCAACCTTGCCGGCCGCACCTTGCTTGAGCTTTCGGAAGCCGCTTTGGCGCGCATGCCGGTGGTGCGGGGGCTGTATCGTTCGGTCAAGCAGATTTTCGAGACGGTTTTTTCCAAATCCGACATGTCGTTCCGCAAGGTCGGGCTGGTGGAATATCCTTCGCCGGGTTTGTGGTCGATTGTGTTTTATTCCACCCCGCCGGGGCCTGAAATCGCGCAAGGGCTGCCGGAGGGTGAAGAGTTCATCTCCGTATTCTTGCCCTGTGCGCCCAATCCCACTACCGGTTTTTTCTTTTATCTGCCGCGCAACCGAGTGATCGAGATCGCGTTATCGGTAGAGGATGCCCTCAAGATCGTGGTGTCCCTTGGCTTGATCCGCACCGAGGAGGGGCAGGGGCCGCGCCTGCCCTTGAAGGGGTGAGCATGCCTATCCACACGCCCGATTACGCCGTGCTTTATGATTGCGATGGCACCTTGATCGATTCAGAACATATTGCGGGCTCCGTTTGCGCAGATGCGTTGACCAAAATCGGCTATCCGATCGATATGGCGACCTTCAATGCGCGCTTTACCGGTTCGCCCGTTGCACGCACCTGGGAGATCTTGCGCGCGGAAATCCCCTTTGCCCTGCCCGAAGGGTTCAATGCCGCTATCGATGCCGAAATTCACCGCCGTTTCAAAGAGGAATTGCAGGGTATCGAGGGGGTTGAGGCCGCTATTTGCGCTTTAAGCCCCAAACGGGCCGTCGCCTCCTCCACGCACTTGCCGGTTTTGCGCGCCAACCTGATCAAGGTGGGGCTTGCGCCGTTGTTTGGGCCGCATATCTATTCTGCCAGCCAGGTCGCGCGCGGCAAACCGGCCCCCGATGTGTTTTTGTTCGCCGCCAGCCAGGTGGGGGCAGACCCTTCAGAATGTATCGTGGTGGAAGATTCCGTAACCGGCGTTACCGCCGCGATGCGTGCAGGCATGCGCGTGGTGGGGTTTTGCGGTGCCTCCAACGGCGTACCGGATTTACCGCGTAAATTGCAGGAAGCGGGCGCTTTGGGCGTGGTCGAGCATATGCATGCCTTGCCGGGGGTTATTGAAACGCTTGTCAGGGCGCCCAAAGCCGGGTAATCGGGGGCGGTTAATCTGGGAGGCAGGTTATCCGGGACAGGTTATCCGGGGCAAGCTATCCGGGGCAGGTTATCGGCGAAAGCCGCGCGGCGCGTGGTCTTTGCAAGGTTGGTGCTTTTGTGTCCATTCAGGGTGTTTTGATCATGCGCACAGCGTTATATGCCGGTTCGTTCGATCCCCCCACCCTTGGGCATCTCGATATTATCTGCCGGGCGCTCGGGCTTTGCGATGCACTGGTGATCGCGATCGGGGTGCATCCGGGCAAGGCGCCGCTGTTCTCGTTCGAGGACCGCAAGGCGATGCTCGAACAGGCCTGCGCGGGCTTTGCGGGCGCGGATAAACTTCAGGTTGTCACCTATGCCGGGTTGACCATTGAAGCGGCCGCAGAACATGGCGCCAGCATGCTGGTCCGTGGCCTGCGCGATGGCACGGACCTTGATTACGAAGCCCAGATTGCCGCTATGAATGCCGTGATGGCGCCCAGCATCGAGACCGTGTTTTTAATGGCATCGAGCGCAACCCGCCCGATTACCGCCACCCTGGTGCGGCAGATTGCCGCCATGGGCGGGAATGTCACCCCCTTTGTGCCCGGCGTGGTTGCTAACGCTTTGCGCACGCGCTTTTCCAAACCCGCTTGAGGAGCCAATATGGTGTTTCGTCGTTCGTTTTTTGCCGCGTTGGCCGCTTTGCTGGCGCTTCCTGTTCTGGTTTCGGGGGCCGCTTTGGCCCAAAGCGGCGCCAAGCCAGACCCCAACACCACCTTGGTGATCCAGCTCAAGACCGGTCGGGTGTTGATCGCGCTGCGGCCGGATCTGGCACCCAAACACGCCGAGCGCTTCAAGGTGCTTGCGGCGCGCGGTTTTTATGACGGGGTGGTGTTTCACCGCGTGATCGAGGGGTTCATGGCGCAAACCGGCGATCCGCAAGGCACGGGGATGGGCGGTTCGGACCTGCCGAATTTACCGGCGGAATTCTCGCAAGAGCCGTTCGTGCGCGGGGTTGTCGGCATGGCGCGCTCGCAAAGCCCCAATTCCGCCAATAGCCAGTTTTTTATCATGTTTACGCAATATCCCTCGCTCAATGGCCAATATACCGTGGTTGGCAAGGTGATCGAGGGGATGGAACATGTCGATAAAATCCGCCGCGGCGATCCAAACACCAATGGCTCGGTTGCGAACCCAGATAAAATGATCAAAGTGCGTCTGCTGAAGGACATGCCATGACCCAAGCCAGCCAATCGCCCGATAAGGCAAAAAACATCAAAGGACTAATGATGGACGATTCCGATAACCTGCTCGTGCTCGATACCACCAAGGGCGAGGTGCGCATCAAGATGCGGCCGGATCTTGCCCCCGGCCACGTGGCACATATCAAGAAGCTGGTACGCGAGGGCTTTTATGACGGGCTGACCTTTCACCGCGTGATCGAGGGGTTTATGGCGCAAGGCGGTTGCCCCAATGGCAGCGGCATGGGTGGCTCGAAATACCCCAATATCAAGGCCGAATTCAACGATGAACCGCATGTGCGCGGTATCTGCTCCATGGCGCGGGCGCGTAACCCCGATTCCGCCAACAGCCAGTTTTTCATCTGCTTTGACGATGCCACGTTTCTCGATAACCAATATACGGTCTGGGGGCAGGTGATCGAAGGCATGGACAATGTCGATGCCTTTGCCAAGGGGGAGCCGCCGCGCAAACCGGACAGCATCACCAAAGCAACCATTGCGGGCGATAGCGCGTAACCCGTGCGGCTGAGCGATTTCGATTACGCGCTGCCCGAAGGGCGGGTCGCGCTGCATCCGGCAAGCCCGCGTGAGAGCGCGCGGCTGCTGGTGGTGCGCCCTTGCCTGCCGGATGCGAGGGGCGGGGATGCGCCCGCGCACGCGGCGCAAGACGGGCTGGCGCAAGGCCGCGCCGTTGAAGACAGATCCAGCCCCCAAGACAGCCCCCAAGACAGCCTCCAAGACAGTTCCGTTGAAAACAGCTTCGCTGAAGGCAACGCCATTCTTGCCGATCACCATATCCGGGATTTGCCGGGTTTGTTGCAACCGGGGGATGTGCTGGTCTTCAATGATACCAAGGTTATTCCCGCGCGCCTGCAAGGCTTGCGGATAAGGGGCGCCCATTCTCTGGCGTTTGAAGCCAATCTGGTGCAGGCAAGCGGGGAGGGCGGCGATACCTGGCAGGCCTTTGCGCGCCCCGGCAAGCGGCTCAAGCTGGGCGATAGGGTCGTGTTTGGCGCGCAAAGCAGCGCGGCCCAAGATGCCTCCTCGCAGATTAATCCTGAGAACAACCGCGTGCTGGCCGCGCAGATTATCGATAAAACCGAGGAGGGGTTGGTCACCTTCCGGTTCGAGCAGGCCGGGGCAGAACTGTTCGCCGCGCTTGAACAGGTGGGGGGCATGCCGCTTCCGCCCTATATTCTGGAAGCGCGCAAGCGGGAGGCGCAAGGTGCAGCGGCCGGGGCCGGGCCCGCCATGCCGGAGGGGATGCAGGCCGATATAGCCGCACAGGATGCGCGCGATTACCAGACCATTTTTGCGCGCAAGGCGGGGGCAGTGGCAGCCCCCACCGCCTCGCTGCATGTTACGCCTGAACTGCTGGAGCAGCTTGCCGCGCGCGGCATTGCTTGGGTGTTTGTCACCCTCCATGTCGGCGCGGGTACGTTTTTGCCGGTCAAGACCGACGATATAACCGCGCATAAAATGCATGCCGAATGGGGCGAAATCGGCGCACAGGCCGCCGATACCCTCAACGCGGCACGCACGGCCGGGCAACGCGTTATCGCGGTGGGCACAACCGCCTGCCGCCTGCTCGAAAGCGCAACGGATGCGCAGGGCATCGTGCAGCCCTTTTGTGGGCAAACCGATATTTTCATTCGCCCCGGCTATCGATTTCGGGTAACCGATGCGCTGATAACCAATTTTCACCTGCCTAAATCGACCTTGCTGATGCTGGTTTCGGCCTTTAGCGGGGTTGAGACCATGCGTGCGGCCTATGCCCATGCTTTGGCGGGGGAATATCGGTTTTATTCGTATGGCGATGCGTGTTTGCTGTTCCCGCAGGCAATGGCGCTTCCATCGCCCCGTTCCCGCGCGCTTTGATTGTTTTGCCATGATGAATACTCCCCAAATGCCGGATTTCTGCTTCACACTGCTGGCCAAGGACGGCGCGGCGCGGCGCGGGCAAATCGAGATGCCGCGCGGGGTGATCGATACCCCCGCCTTCATGCCGGTCGGTACGGCGGGCACGGTCAAGGGGCTCTATATGGAGCAGGTCGCGCAAACCGGCGCGCAGATCATTTTGGGCAATACCTATCACCTGATGCTGCGGCCGGGGGCGGAGCGGGTGGCGCGCCTTGGCGGGCTGCATAGCTTGTCGGGCTGGAAGGGCCCGATTTTGACGGATTCGGGCGGGTTTCAGGTGATGTCGCTGGCCGCCTTGCGCAAACTGACCGAACAGGGCGTGACCTTCAAATCGCATATCGATGGGGCGCGCTATGAGCTAACCCCGGAGCGCTCGGTTGAAATCCAGCTTTTGCTCGATTCCAACATCGTGATGCAGCTCGATGAATGCCTCAAACTCCCCGCCGAGGATGCCGAAATGGCGCGCGCCATGCAGCTTTCGCTGCGCTGGGCAGCGCGCTCGCGCCAGGCCTTCACCGCGCTCGCCAAACCGGGCGAGGGGCGTGCGCTGTTTGCGATCGTGCAAGGCGGGGTGAGCGAGCGCTTGCGGCAGGAAAGCGCGCAGGCCTTGGCGGCGATGGATTTTGACGGCTATGCGATCGGCGGTCTGGCGGTGGGCGAACCGCAGGCAGAAATGCTGCGGGTTATTGCCGCAACCGAGCCGTTCTTGCCCCAACACAAACCGCGGTATCTGATGGGGGTCGGCACGCCCGACGATTTGCTGCAAAGCGTTGCGCGCGGCGTGGATATGTTCGATTGCGTGATGCCAACAAGGGCCGGGCGGCATGGCACCGCCTATACGCGCTTTGGTAAGCTCAACCTTAAAAACGCGCGGTTTGCGGAAGATATTCGCCCGCTCGACCCCGCTTCAGACTGCCCGGCCAGCCGGGATTATTCGCTGGCTTATCTGCATCATTTGACCAAAGCAGATGAAATGCTGGGGCAAATGCTGCTGACCTGGAATAACATCGCTTATTATCAGGCCTTGATGCGGGGGGCGCGTGAAGCGATCGCAGCAGGGCTTTATGCGGATTATGTCGCGCAGGTAACCGAAGGCTGGGCACGGGGGTTGGCGTAAGGCTTGGCACAAGGCTTGGCACAAGGCTTGGCCTGCGCGTATCGGGGGCCGTTTTGAGGCCCGCACAGCGGTGCGGGATTAACCGAAACGGTAACAAAGCATTTTGATGCGGGGCGGGGGCTTTTCTTGGGCGGCAAGGTTGCCTATCTATAGAGGCTGAAACAGGAGATGAGTCGATGCGCGATCCCATTGAAACGTATAACGCGCTTGTGCCGATGGTGGTCGAGCAATCCGGGCGCGGGGAACGCGCCTTTGACATTTTCTCGCGGTTGCTGCGGGAGCGGATCATTTTTCTGATCGGCCCGGTGGAAGATAGCATGGCCAGCCTGGTTGTGGCGCAGTTGCTGTTTCTGGAAGCGGAGAACCCCAAAAAGGAAATCTCGCTCTATATCAATTCACCGGGCGGGGTGGTTACCTCTGGCCTGTCGATCTATGATACCATGCAGTTTATCCGCTGCCCGGTTACCACCTTGTGTATCGGCCAGGCGGCGTCTATGGGCTCGCTTTTATTGACCGCCGGGGCCAAGGATCAGCGCTTCGCCCTGCCCAATGCCCGTATTATGGTGCATCAACCTTCCGGCGGCTATAAGGGGCAGGTGACCGATATTCTGATCCACGCCAAGGAGGTCGAGAGCCTCAAGCGCCGCCTCAACGAGATTTATGTCCACCATACCGGGCGCGATTATGAGGCCATCCATCAGGCTTTGGAGCGCGACAACTTCATGACCGCCGAAAAAGCCAAGGAATTCGGGTTGATCGATGCGGTTATCGCCCAGCGGGGAGAAGACCCGCAACCGCCCAAACCGATGTGATCGGTGGCCTTGCTTCAGGGGTAAAGGCCCCCTGAAGCTGTGCCGACGGGCAGGCGAGCAGAGCGTTTCGGCATGGTTCTTGCTGGTTTGCTGTGAATAGAGCCGCATCAAAGCATGACAACCACCCCGGATTTGGGTTAAGCTTTCTTTCTTTGTTTGCACGCGATACTATCATAGGCCATTGTACCCGGCAGTTAGCCGGATACAGGGCAGCACGGACGTGAGGGGTGCCCTCCCGGCTGAGGAGAATGACGATGACCAAGACCGGCAGTGGTGAGAGCAAAACGACACTTTATTGCTCCTTTTGTGGAAAAAGCCAGCATGAGGTGCGTAAGCTCATCGCAGGTCCCACCGTATTCATCTGCGATGAATGCGTTGAATTGTGCATGGATATTATCCGGGAAGAATCCAAAACCTTGGTGAAAGCCAAGGATGGCGTGCCAACTCCCAGAGAGATCGCGCAAATTCTCGATGATTACGTGATCGGCCAGTTTTACGCCAAGCGGGTGCTGGCGGTGGCGGTGCATAACCATTACAAGCGCCTCAACCATGCCAGCAAACATAACGATATCGAACTCTCGAAATCCAATATCCTGCTGGTCGGGCCCACAGGCTGCGGCAAAACCTATCTGGCGCAAACCTTGGCGCGCATTCTGGATGTTCCTTTCACCATGGCCGATGCCACAACGCTGACCGAGGCGGGCTATGTCGGTGAAGATGTCGAGAATATCATTCTCAAATTGCTGCAAGCGGCCGATTATAATGTCGAGCGGGCGCAGCGCGGCATTGTCTATATCGATGAAATCGATAAAATCTCGCGCAAATCCGACAACCCCTCCATCACGCGCGATGTCTCGGGTGAGGGCGTGCAGCAGGCTCTGCTGAAAATCATGGAAGGCACGGTCGCCTCCGTGCCGCCCCAAGGCGGGCGCAAGCATCCGCAACAGGAATTCTTGCAGGTCGATACCACCAATATCCTGTTCATTTGCGGCGGGGCTTTTTCGGGGCTCGAAAAAATCATCTCCTCGCGCGGCAAGGGCACCTCGATCGGCTTTGGTGCCAAGGTCGAATCGCCCGATGAACGCCGCCTCGGCGACGTTTTCCGCCAGGTTGAACCGGAAGATTTGCTCAAATTCGGGCTTATTCCAGAATTTGTGGGGCGCCTGCCGGTCATTGCAACGCTCGAAGACCTCGATGAAGATGCGCTCAAACGCATTCTGACCGAGCCCAAAAACGCGTTGGTCAAGCAATATCAGCGCTTGTTCGAGATGGAGGATGTCGAATTATCCTTCAACGAGGAAGCGTTGAGCGTCATTGCCCGCAAGGCGATCGAACGCAAGACCGGCGCGCGCGGCCTGCGCTCGATCATGGAG
>CAZGKS010000011.1:0-17794 GCA_964526275.1 uncultured Methylobacterium sp.
GTTCTGTTCGAGCAGCTCAAGCGGCAATTGGCAGCCCCCCTTTCCGGCATGGGGGTGGCGTTTTCCTCCTCGCTGTTCGGCTTGGCCGGATCGCTCATTCTGGGTTTCCTCGATTTACAGGCTGGCCAGGCGCAAAGCCGCTTCTTTTATGAAACCGAGGAATGGCTCTCCTCGATCACGCAGGATCAAGGGCAAAATCAGGGTCAAGATCAAGCCAATGCCTTCGACCCCACCAACCCGGCCACGCTCTCGCAAAGCGTTGGCGCAGGGCGCGCCTCCCATCAGGCGTTGCAAAATCTGGCCGATGGTATCACCGCCATGATCCAGCATATGCGGGCCGAACAACAGCTCATCCGCTCTTGGGTGGAGGCACAGGCCGCAGAGCAAGCCGAAATGGGGCGCCGGATCGAAAAGCTGGTGCGCGAGCATGGCAACCGCGCGCCAAAGGGGGAATAAATGGCGCTGGGTCGTCGCAAACAGCGCGAGCGGGTGGATTACTGGCCCGGCTTTGTCGATGCGCTTTCCACGCTTCTGCTCGTTTTCATGTTTCTGCTCGTGGTTTTCGTGCTTGGGCAGTATTTTCTAAGCCGGGCTGCGGCCGATAAAGACCTGTCGATCGAAGCACTCAACCGGCGGCTGGCGGCGCTCTCAGACATGCTTTCGCTCGAAACTACCACCAAAACGGGGCTGGAGGCGCAGCTTGGCGCCCTTTCGGCCACGCTGGCCAAGGAGCAGGCGCGCGGGGCGCAGCTTGCCACCGATCTCGACAAGGCCCAAGAGCGCCTACAGGAAAATGCGGGAATCCATGCCGAACTGGATACCGCCCGCACCGGCGCCAAAGATGCCCTGGCGCAGATCGAGATGCTCAACCAGCAGATTCTGGCCCTGCGAAGCCAGTTGCAAGCCGTACAAAGCGCACTTGAGAGCACACAAACGCGCGAGAAAACAGCGCAAATGCGCCTGGATGATCTGGGCTCCAAACTTAACCTGGCCCTGGCGCAGCGCGTGCAGGAGCTTAACCGCTACCGGTCCGAATTTTTCGGGCGGCTCCATACCGCGCTTGGCCAACGCCCGGATATTCGGGTCGTGGGGGATCGCTTCGTTTTTCAATCGGAAGTGTTTTTTGATACGGGCGCGGCGGACATAAAACCGGAGGGACGCGCGGAACTCGATACGCTCGCCCCCATTTTAAAGGCGCTTGAGCAAACTATTCCGGCCGATATTGCCTGGATTGTGCGGATCGATGGCCATACCGACAAGCGCCCGCTTGCAGGGCCGCGCGACAATTGGGCGCTTTCAACAGAGCGTGCGCTGGCGGTGGTGCGGTATCTGGTTGCCAAGGGCATCGCCCCGCACCGGTTGGTTGCCGCCGGTTTTGGGGAATTCGCGCCGCTCGAATTCGGGGATTCGCCCGAAGCGCTTGCCCGTAACCGCCGCCTGGAATTCAAAATCACCGAACGATAAGCCTGCGGCGGAAATCTTGCTTATGAGAAACCTGGCTTATGAGAAACCTGGCTTATGGGAAATTTTGCACGGCGCACGCTCTTCGGCGCGGGGCGAGGGCAGAGCGCGGGCATCGCGCACGTAGCAACATGGCGCACTCCATATGGTGCGTGCAGAAATAACGGGCGGGGGGCAAAAAATCGCTCCCCTTTTTTGGGCAGTTTATGCTTAGATGCGTAAAGTTCTGCTGGATGCCTGAGGTTTTCTGGCCATATCCCTGTCTATCTGCTTTTTTTGTGAGGTTGCCATGCGTGCATCGATTATAGGCTGGTCCCATCTGCCTTTCGGCAAAAAAGAAGAATCGCTGGAAACGCTGATCGTTCTGGCTGCCCGCAGCGCGCTGGATCATGCTGGGGTTGCGGCCGATGACATCGATGAAATCTATCTGGGGCATTTCAATGCCGGGTTCTCGAAACAGGATTTTACCGCCTCGCTGGTCTTGCAAGCCGATGACCGCTTGCGGTTCAAGCCGACCTTGCGGGTTGAAAATGCCTGCGCCACAGGGTCAGCGGCGGTGCACCAGGGCGCCCGCGCGATCGAGAGCGGGGCGGCGCGGCGCGTGCTGGTGGTGGGGGTCGAGCAAATGACGCACACCCCTGGCGCAGAAGTGGGGGCCAATCTGCTGCGGGCCTCCTATTTGCCCGAAGATGGCGATACCGAAGGCGGGTTTGCCGGGGTATTCGGTAAAATTGCCTCGGCGTATTTTCAGCGTTACGGCGATCAATCGGATGCTTTGGCGCGCATTGCGGCCAAGAATCACAAAAACGGGGTCGCCAACCCCTATGCCCAGATGCGTAAAGACCTCGGCTTTGAGTTCTGCCGGCAGGAAAGCGACAAGAACCCCTATGTCGCAGGCCCGCTCAAGCGGACCGATTGCTCGCTGGTCTCCGATGGCGCGGCGGCGGTGGTTCTGGCAGATCTTGACACCGCGATGGCCGCAAAACGGGCGGTTCTGCTGCGTTCGCGCGCGCATGCGCAAGATTTTCTGCCTATGTCCAAACGCGATATTCTCGCCTTTGAAGGGTGTACCCTTGCC
Organism: uncultured Methylobacterium sp.; assembly: GCA_964526275.1. GTDB lineage: Bacteria > Pseudomonadota > Alphaproteobacteria > Rhizobiales > Beijerinckiaceae > Rhabdaerophilum. The sequence goes on from CAZGKS010000011.1 coordinate 2,540, forward strand.
TGGAAGCGCGCGTTGGACGCGGCGAGCCTAACCCTTGACGATCTCGATTTCGTTGAAACGCATGATTGCTTCACAATCGCCGAGCTGCTCGAATATGAGGCCATGGGTCTTACCAAACCCGGTCAGGGGGCGCGGGCGCTGGCCGAAGGCTGGGTCGAAAAAGGCGGTAAATTGCCGATCAACCCCTCCGGCGGGCTGAAAGCCAAAGGTCATCCGATTGGCGCGACAGGAGTTTCCATGCATGCTTTGAGCGCCATGCAGCTTTGCGGGGAAGCCGGGGAGATGCAAATTCCCGGCGCATCGATCAGCGGGATCTATAATATGGGCGGAGCTGCGGTTGCCAACTACGTTTCCGTGCTCGAACGCCTGCGCTGATCATGGCGCGCGCTCCCCAAACGGCCCATGCCGTGCAAACACCCGTGGTGCCTGCCGCCTTACCTGCCTCTGGGATCTCGCTTATGCGGCGGCGGGCGGTGTTTGTCATGATCGCTTTGGCGTATATTCTCAGCCAGTTCTATCGCACATTTTTGAGTGTGGTGCATGATGATCTGGTGCGCGATCTGGCGATTGGGCCCAGCGAGTTCGGAACGCTGGGGGCGGTGTGGTTTTTTGCCTTCGCGTTGTTTCAATTCGTGGTCGGCATCGCGCTCGATAAAGCCGGGCCACGCCGTACGATTGCCGGATGCCTGGTGTTTGCCATTGCGGGCGCGTTTTTGTTCGCACGCGCCACCAGCTATGGCGAAGCGGTTGTTGCCATGGTTTTGATCGGCATTGGCTGTTCCCCGGTGCTGATGGGCGGGTTTTATTTCTTTGCCAAAACGGAAACACCGCAGCGTTTTACGGCTTTAAGCTCGCTGCTGCTCGGTTGCGGCATGATCGGCGGGCTGCTGGCGGCCAGCCCGCTGGCCTGGGCCGTGAGTGTGCTTGGATGGCGCGGCGCCATGCAGATTTTCACCCTGCTGACCGTGCTCGCCTGTTTGGGTTCCTTTCTGGTGATTCGAGACCCCGAACGCGGAACGGTCCCGGCGGGGTCTTCGCTGTTCGGCGATTTGTGGGCCTTGCTGAAAGTGCCCGCTTTGTGGCCCATTTTGCTGATGAGTCTGGTGGTTTCAGCCCCTGTCTTTACCGAGCGCGCCTTGTGGGTCGGGCCGTTTTTTGGCGATGTCTATGCGTTGCCGCTGATCGAGCGCGGCCATGCCGTGTTGCTGATGGCGCTCGCCATGGCGGCTTCTGCCATTTTGTGTGGCCCGATTGCCGGGCGTTTCAATAATGCACGCGCGGTGGTGTTGTGGTGCGCCGTGGCTTCGGCGGTGGTTTTTGGCCTGCTTGGCGGGTTGGGGCGCCCGCCTTTGGGGGTGGCCATAACCTTGATGACCCTGATCGGGCTATTCGGGGTAACCTATGCCGTTCTGGTCGCGCATGCGCGGTTGTTTCTGCCCGATCACGTGATCGGACGCGGCCTGACCTTTATCAACTTCGTTTCGATCGGCGGCACAGGCCTTGCGCAATTCCTGTCCGGGCATGCCATGGCCGCCATGAAAACCGCCGGGCTCGATGCCGCGCACAGCTATGCCTGGTTGCATCTGGCCTTTGCTGCCAGCTTATGCTTGGCAACCGCGATTTATCTGTTGTCGCCGCGTTTTCCTAAACAGGGTTAGAGCATGCCCGTGCTGTGTGCCCGCACATCCTCTCTGCTGCTGATTGATGTGCAAGCGCAGTTGGTTCCGGCTTTAGAGGAAGCCGATGCGTTTATCGCGCGGATCGATATTCTGGCGCGCGCGGCCAAATTGCTGGCGGTGCCGGTTGTCGCCAGCGAGCATTGCCCGGATAAACTGGGCAGCACGCTGGTTGCGCTCCAACCATGGGTCGATACGGTGCTTGGCAAAACCAGCTTCGATCTGGCGCGGGCGCAAGGTGCGCTTACCCGGCTGGATAAAGCACGCACCTTGGTTGTTGCCGGGTGCGAGGCGCATGTCTGCGTGTTGCAAAGCGTGTTCGGGTTGCAGCAAGCGGGCTTCAATGTGGCCGTTGTCGCCGATGCGATCGCCTCGCGGACAGGGCATAACCGCGATCTGGCCATAGAGCGGTTGCGGGCGGCGGGCGTGCCCATTGTCAGTACGGAAATGGTGCTGTTTGAATGGCTCGAAGGCGCGGATAACCCGCATTTTCGGGATATTCTCGCCTTGATCAAAAAACTGCCGCCTGGCGTGCCAAAAACGGGCACCGTAATGCCAAAACCGGTCGGCGCATGATAAGGGCTCTGCCGCTGCGGGCGCCGCTGATCTTGCCGATACATGGGCGAGGGGGCAAGATCGGGCTTTATGGCGGCTCGTTCAATCCGCCGCATGCGGGGCATTTGCTGGTCGCGGAGCGGGCGCGCAAACGGCTGGGGCTACAGCATATCTGGTGGTTGGTGACCCCCGGAAACCCGCTTAAATCTGCCGCTGATCTGGCTCCCTTATCGGCGCGGATGGCCGCTTGCCGCGCGCTGATTGGCCCAAATCCGTTTCACCGGGTGATTGCGCCAGAGGCCATTTTGGGCACGCGGTATTCGGTTGAGATTATCCGCCAGATCCTGCGCCAGAGCCAAGGCACACGGTTTGTGTGGATTTTGGGCGCTGATTCGTTTGCGGGTTTGCATCGCTGGCAGGCTTGGCGCACCCTTGCTGCGGCCTTGCCGATGGTTATTGTGGACCGCCCCGGCGCGACCTTGAAGCTTTCGGCGTGTCCTGCCGGGCAGGCTTTGGCGCGCTATCGGCGGGGTGAAACCCGGCTGGTGGGCTTGGCAACAGCCCGCCCGCCCGCCTGGAATGTGCTTTATGGCCCACGCTGTGCGCTTTCTTCTACGGGGTTGCGCCAGCTTGGTGGATAAGCCCTTGTTCAAAACAGCGCAATTGACTATCTTATGGGCAATGCTTTGCGGCTTTCAGGATCGTTTTGTTGCAAAGCCCATCATGGAGGGTAGACCCTGACCGAGAATGTAAAACCCGCGCCGCGCCGCACCTTGCGCAGCCCCAAAGCGCCTGCCGGAGCCGGAGAGGCCGTCGCAAAAAGCGCAAAGCCTGCGCGCAAAACCGCAACCGGAGCAAAATCTGTTGATTCTGCCGGGCTTGGCAGCCCTGTCTTGTCTGGTTCTGTCTTGTCTGCTGCTGTTTTGCCCCCTGCCGTGTTGCCGCTTCTGCTCACGGCGCTCGAAGATGCCAAGGCAGAGGATATTCTAAGCCTTGATCTGGTCGGCAAGACCGCCCTTGCCGATGCGATGGTGATCGCCAGCGGTCGTTCTGACCGGCATGTCGGGGCCATTGCCGACCGGGTTGCAACCGCACTGAAGGATGCCGGTTATGGCAACCCCCGGATCGAGGGCATGCAAAACTGCGATTGGGTGCTGGTCGATACGGGCGATGTGATCGTCCATCTGTTCCGGCCCGAAGTGCGCGGCTTCTATAACCTCGAAAAACTGTGGGGCGCCAGCCGCCCCAGCGAAGGGGATGAAACGCCGCCTGCTTCTGCGATCGGTCAAGCGGGGTGAAACTCGATCTGGTTGCCATCGGGCGGCTCAAAGCCGGGCCGGAGCGGCAGCTTTTTGATCGCTACGCCGAGCGTATCGCCCTTGCCGGGCGCGCGCAAGGCTTTGGGGCGCTGCATGTGAGCGAACTGGCCGAAAGCGCAGCACGGCGCGAGGCGGATCGGCGCGCAGAGGAAGCAAACGCCATGCTGGGTGTGTTGCCCGCCGGGTACAAGCTTATCTTGCTCGACGAAAAAGGCCCTTCCATGACCAGCGAAGCCTTTTCAGCCCTGCTTGTCCGCTGGCGCGATAGCGGAGAACCCGGCATTGCCTTTGCAATTGGCGGCGCCGATGGGCTGGGGGAAGCCTTGCGCGGCCGGGCGCATAACTTGCTTGGTTTTGGCGCCGCAACCTGGCCGCATCAATTTGTGCGCTTCATGCTGTGCGAACAGATTTACCGGGCCCTGACACTGATGGCCGGGCATCCGTATCATCGGGGCGGGTGATGCGCATGGTCAGCTCTAAAACAGGCCTATGCGCCTTTTTTCTCGCCGTTATCGCCCATAGCGCGACCGGGCGCGCGCAAAGCGCTCAAGACCCCGATGGTTTAGAAAAAGAACGCGCCGAACTCCAGCAAATCGATCAATCGCTCGCCCAATCGGGGTTCGAGCAACGCCGGTTGCAGGCCGAAATGACGACCCTGTCCGAGGAAGCGCAAACTTTGCGGGCACAGGTGCTTGAGGTGGCGGCGCGGTTGCGGGAAGCCGAAACGCGCGCCCAGCTGCAACGTCGCCACGTGGAGGAGAGCGCTGCGCGCGAACAGGAAGCGCGGGGCAAATTGCAGGCGCGTGAACATGTGCTGGCCTCTGTGCTCGCCGCCATGCAACGTATCGGCGCCAAGCCGCCCCCTGCTTTGCTGGCCGCGCCTGAAGATGTGCTCAAAGCCATGCGCTCGGCCGTCTTGATGGGCGCGGTGCTTCCCCCCTTGCGCGATGAAGCGCTCGCCTTGATCGGCACACTGCAAACGCTGGTAGCCTTGAAGCAGGCGCAACAAGTGGCCTTGGCGAAACTTGAAGACGACGAGCGGCAGATCCGGGAACAGCGCGCGCAGCTTGAATATCTTCTTGCAACCCGCCAGGCCAAGGCCAAGCAATCTGAAGGTGAGCTTAGCCAAAATCGCGCCCGTGCCGGGATTCTGGCGCGGCAAGCTGAGGATCTGCGCGATCTGATCACCCGCTCGGAAGCCGATTCGGAAGGCGCGCGCAAGGCTGCAGACCTTGCCCGGCAGGTGCCGGAAGCCCCGGCTGCGGGTTCTGCGGGAAGCCCGGGAAAACTATCGCCGGGCAATACGACCCAAATCGCCCGGTTGCAACCGCGTGAACCGTTTGGCGCACGGCGCGGGCAGGCGCTGTTACCAATCACCGGCGATATTGTGCGCAGCTTTGGCGTGGCCGATAGCACCGGCGCACCCGAAAAAGGAATGACCCTATTAGGCGCCACCCATGCTTTGGTCAGCGCCCCGGCCGATGGCTGGGTGCAGTTTTCCGGTCCCTACCTGAGTTACGGCCATTTATTGGTGCTCAATGTCGGCAATGGCTACCATATGGTGCTGGCGGGGATGGGGCGCGTTTCTGTAGAAGCCGGGCAATTCGTTTTAAGCGGGGAACCGCTTGGCTTTTTGCCTGAAAAGAGCCTTAATGAAAAGAATATAAGCTCAAATGCCCCTGCCCCCCTTGGCGTAGGGCGCGCGGGGCTTTATGTCGAAATACGCAAGGAAGGTCAGCCGGTCAATCCGGCCCCGTTTTTTGGCCCCGGCAGTGAAAAGGCACGTGGATAATGCGCAAGACAGCAGTTTTTTTCTCCGGCATGATGCTTGGAGCCGTCTCTCTGGTCGCTCTTGACCGGATGCTTACCGCTCCGGCTGCCGTGGCCAATACCTCGGAAACCTACCGCCGATTGACCCTGTTCGGCGATGTTTTTGACAAAATCCGTGCCGATTATGTCGAAAAACCCGACGAAAACAAACTGGTGGATGCTGCCATCAATGGCATGGTGACGTCGCTGGATCCGCATTCGAGCTTCCTGGATCAAAAATCCAATCAAGAAATGCAGCAGCAAACCAAGGGAGAATTCGGCGGCCTTGGTATCGAAGTGCAAATGGAAGACGGTCTGGTGCGCGTTGTCACCCCGTTCGACGATTCGCCCGCCGCCAAAGCCGGTGTGATGGCCAATGATCTGGTCACCCATATCGATGGCGAGCAGATTATGGGGTTGTCGCTGCAACAGGCTGTCGAGAAAATGAAGGGCAAACCCGGCACCAAGGTGAAGCTCAAATTGCTGCGCGCTAAAAAGGATTCTCTGGATGTCGAGATCACGCGCGATATTATCCGCCCCCCTGTGGTGCGGGCGCGGCTTGAAGACACCAATGTCGGCTATCTGCGCGTTGGTTCGTTCCATGAGCAGACCTTTGAAGGTATAAAGCGGGAAGTGGACCGGCTGAGCGCGGAAGCGGGCAAAGACAAACTCAAAGGGTTTGTGCTCGATCTGCGCAATAATCCCGGTGGGTTGCTGGATCAGGCGATCTTTGTCGCCGATGCCTTCCTGGAAGGGGGCGAGATTGTCTCCACGCGCGGGCGCTCCAATGAGCAAACCAGCCGTGCGCTGGCGCGTGCGGGCGATATTACCGCCGGTAAAAAACTGGTGGTTCTGGTCAATGGCGGCTCGGCTTCGGCCTCGGAAATCGTGGCAGGGGCCCTGCAAGACCATAAGCGCGCGCTGGTGGTGGGGTCGCGCTCCTTCGGAAAAGGCTCGGTGCAATCGATTTTCCAGATGCGGGATAATAACGCGCTGAAATTGACCACGCAGCTTTATTATACCCCTTCGGGCAAATCCATCCAGGGCAAGGGCATCATGCCCGATGTGCTGGTGGCCCAAGACATCCCCGCAGAGATCAAAGGCAAGGATGAGATCAAGGGGGAATCGTCCATCCGCGGCCATATCAAGGTCAATAGCGAGGAAGAACAAGGCGGGTCTTCTGCCTATGTGCCTGCCGATAAAACGCAGGACAAGCAATTGATCTGGGCGGTCGGCTACCTGCAAGGCAAGGTGAGCCGTGAAAATCTGGGTGAGGGTGCCAGCCTGCCCAAAGCTGCGGTCCAGAACAAGGCCGAAGCGAAACCGGAAGGGCAAAAGATCGAGGGAGCCAAGCCATAAATGCCTTTGTGTCGCTATGCTTTTTTTATTAAAGCGCCCGGGTTTTCCCCCGAGCGTGAGCGCACGATATTTCGTGTCCCCGGTTTCGAAGCATATATTTTTGGCTTATCCGATATAAGCGAAGCGCTTGAATTAGCCTGCCACATGCGCGCTTCAGGGGTACAGATGGTGGAGCTATGTGGTGCTTTCTCCCCCAGTGAAGCACAAAAACTACGCGATACGTTTGAACCCGATATCGTGATAGGAAATTATCGCTATACACCTGAAGAAGAAGCGCACTTTGCTCAAGTTTTTGCGTAATATCTGCTGAATATTACCATCTTTTCTGGCCAAGCGATCCGCACGTGATCAGAAAAAGAACGAAGGACAGGCATGATGCAAATTACCGCCTTTGACCACGACATGGCCTTGCACGAAGATATGGCCTTCCTCAAACGCGCGATTGCACAAGGGCAGGGGCACGAACCTGCCGATCTGGTCTTGCGCGGCGGCGCCTTCCTCGATCTGGTGACCGGAGATCTGGTTCATGGCGATATTGCGCTCTGCGCAGGGCGCATTGTCGGCACTGGCGGGTCTTATGACGGCCACCACGTGCACGATGTCTCAGGCTTGATTGCGGTGCCGGGGTTTATTGATACCCATTTGCATATTGAATCCTCGCTGGTCACCCCGGCGGAATTTGATCGCTGTGTTCTCCCCCACGGGGTCACCACCGCCATTTGCGATCCGCATGAGATCGCCAATGTGCTGGGAGCGGAAGGGATCCGCTATTTCCTTGATTGTGCGGAACACACCTTGATGGATATCCGCGTCCAGCTTTCAAGCTGTGTGCCGGCCACCGATCTTGAAACCTCCGGCGCGCGGCTGGGCATGGCGGATCTTCTCCCTTTTGCGGAGCATCCCAAGGTGATCGGGCTGGCGGAAGTGATGAATTTCCCCGGTGTACTGGCCGGGGCGCCGGACATGCTGGAAAAACTGGCTGCGTTTCAGGGCCGCCATATTGATGGGCATGCGCCGCTGGTGCGTGGCCGAGCGCTGGACGGCTATTGCGCCGCCGGTATTCGCACGGATCACGAGGCGACCACAGCGGCTGAAGCGCGGGAAAAACTTGGCAAGGGCATGAGCGTCTTGGTGCGCGAGGGGTCGGTTTCCAAGGACCTGCACGCGCTGGCGCCGTTGATCACGCCCGACCATGCCCCGTATATGGCTTTTTGCACCGATGACCGTAACCCGCTCGATATTGCCGAAGAAGGGCATCTGGATTTTCTGATCCGCACTGCCATTTCGCTCGGCGCCCGCCCGCTCGATGCGTATCGCATGGCTTCCCATTCTGCCGCGCGCGCGTTTCGTCTGCACGATCGCGGGTTGATCGCGCCCGGCTATCGCGGCGATCTTGTGTTCATCCGCTCGCTGGAAGCGTGCGATGTGCAACGGGTCTATTCCAATGGCCGCCTGGTCGATGCCGCGCTGTTCGCCACCCGCAAAACCATCGCGCCGGTGGGAAGACACTCGGTCAAAGCGCGCAAGGTCAGCGCGTTCGATTTCATTTTGCGGACCAAACATGCTGGATCTGAGGGCAAAATGGAGCGCCCGGTTATGGGCGTTGTGCCGGGCAAGATCATCACGGCCTATCTCAAGATGGATTTACCGTGCGAAAACGGCGTTATCGGCATCGATCTGGCGCAAGATGCGGTCAAGGTTGCCGTGGTCGAGCGCCATGGCCGCAATGGCAATATCGGGCTGGGGCATGTCCATGGTTTTGGCTTGAAACGCGGGGCGATTGCCTCCTCCGTGGGGCATGACAGCCATAATATCACGGTTATCGGGGTCAGCGAGGACGATATGGCCGCAGCGGTCAACCGGCTTGGTGAAATCGAAGGCGGGTTTGTCGTTGTCGAAAACGGCAAGGTGCTCGCGGAACTTGCGCTGCCCGTCGCGGGGTTGATGTCCCTTGAAAGCCACGAATACGTTCATGATGCCCTGCTCCCGCTGCGGGAGGCCGCAAAAAGCCTCGATGTTGTGCTGGCCGAACCCTTTTTGCAGGTCGCCTTCCTGCCGCTCCCGGTTATCCCGCATCTCAAGATCACGGATCGCGGGCTGGTGGATGTGGATAAATTCGCGTTTGTGGACGTGTAAGACCAACGGCCTTGGATGCTGACGCATAAGGCCATTGGTATAAGGCGTCTATCCGGGAGGTTTTGAACCGAATGGTGCTTGCACCGGCACCCTTATCGGCCTGCTCACACCGCCGCGCTCACCAACAGACGGCTTAATTCTGTATGCGCCATCTCATTGCCGGCAACCACGCTGCGGGTAGCAAAAATATCCGCCGTGCCATTGATGGCGCTCACGAACCCGCCAGCCTCCCGCACGATCACGATACCGGCCGCCAGATCCCAGGGCGAGAGGTTATGCTCCCAATACGCATCGAACCGGCCAGCCGCCACAAAGGCCATATCCAGCGCGGCGGAACCCATACGCCGCACGCCCGAAACGCGGGGCATGACCGTGTTTAATTCGCGCAGGAACCGCACCGGATCAGACCGGCCGGAATGTGGAATGCCGCAGGTGATCACGCTATCGGCGAAATCGGTGCGGGCGGAGACACGCAAACGCTGGTTATCGCGCGTTGAAAAGCCGGTCATATAGGCGCCCTGGCCTTTTTCTGCCACGAACATTTCTTCTGAAATCGGGTTGTAAATCAGTCCTGCGATCATTTCGTTGTCGCGCTCAACCCCGATCGAGATCGCAAAATGGGCAAGGCCATGCAAGAAATTCGTGGTGCCATCGAGCGGATCGATCAGGAAGCGATGGGTTTTATCGCTGCCCTCCACCGCGCCGCTTTCTTCCATCAAAAAGCCATAACCCGGACGGGCCTTTGAGAGTTCCTGAAACAAAATCCGCTCGGCTTTCTGGTCGGCTTCCGACACAAAATCACCCGGTCCCTTGCGGCTGATTTGCAGCGAAGGCAGTTCGGAAAAATCGCGCCGCAAGGATTTACCGGCTTTTACAGCGGCCTCTCGCATTACATTCATCAAAGGGGAGCGGAGCATGGAAAATCCTGAACGTTAATAGGCGCGAGCGATCGCAAAAGCCACGGTATCCTGAAGGGCGGTACGCATGGGCGAGGGAGGGTAAAGCGCAAGCGCTTGCTGGGCACGCGCGCCAAATGTTTGCGCGCGGGCGATGGTATCGGTCAAAGCGTTGTGTTTTTCAAGCAAGGCAATAGCGTGTTCGAGGTTTTGAGCGTCGCTCTCCCCCTCTTCGAGCGCGCGTTTCCAGAAGGCCCGTTCGGTATCTGACCCCCGGCGAAACGCCAAAACCACCGGCAGGGTGATTTTTCCTTCCCGGAAATCATCGCCGATATTTTTGCCAAGCTTTGCCGATGTGCCGCCATAATCGAGCGCATCATCGATCAATTGGAAAGCGATCCCTAAATCGGTGCCGTAATTTCGGCAGGCTTGCCGGTGCGTCTCGGATGCGTTGGCGATAATCGGCCCGACTTCTGCGGCAGCGGCAAACAAGGCTGCGGTTTTACCCTGAATCACCGCAAGATAGTCATCCTCGCTGGTGGTGGTGTTTTTGGCGGCAGCAAGCTGCATCACCTCCCCTTCCGCGATCACGGAAGCGGCATGGGAGAGCACATCGAGACAGGGAAGCGAGCCGACCTCCACCATCATGCGGAAGGCTTGGCCCAACAGAAAATCTCCCACCAGCACGCTCGCCTCATTGCCCCATAATTTGCGCGCGGAAGGCCCCCCGCGCCGCAAATCGCTTTCATCGACCACATCATCGTGCAGCAAGGTGGCGGTGTGCATAAATTCTACGGCCGCTGCCAGTTTGACATGCCCTTCCCCGGTATAGGCATTGAGATGCGCAAAAGCGAGGGTGAGCATCGGGCGCAGGCGTTTGCCGCCCAGTGAAAGCAGGTGTTGGGCGATTTCCGGGATCAGCGCGACATCCGAACCGGTGCGGCTTAGAATCGTTTCGTTCACGCGCGCCATATCGTCCTGCACCAAGGCAATCAAGCCATCGATGCCGGGGTGCAAACGGTGAGGGGATACAATCGTGCCCAAATGCGTCTCCTATGCCGAAGCCTGCTTAGAGCATTTTGCTATCCAGTGGAACCCGGTTCGTTGCAACAAAATACGACAAAACAAAGCGCTGGCATACGGTTTTGGTTCACACCAACGCCAAAGGGCTTTAGGATCATGCTCCATCCATGGCCTCAAAGCGGCAATATCCGGCTTTCTTTGAGCGCTTTTCAGTTTCCCCGCCCCGTGAAGGGCAAAGCAAACCTTTTGGCAAGCCTGTATGGACCCAATAATTGCCCCTCCCTCGATCTGCGGTTCAAACGATGCCCGCGGCTTCAGCGATGACCATCTGTTTGACGGAACGCTGCGCTTGCGCCAACGCCTGCATGGGCATAGAGCGGGCAGCGATGCGGTGCTGCTTGCCGCCCTTACGCCGGGCGGGGGGCGCTCTATCGCGGATCTGGGCGCCGGGAGCGGTATTGTCGGGCTGCGCGCGGCACAACTGGAACCCGCCGCCCGCGTTGTCTTGTTCGAGCAAGACCCTGTTCTGGTCGATCTGTGCCGCCACAACGCCCACACCAATGGGCTTTTCGAGCGGGTGGACGCCCAGCAAGCGGATGTAACACGGCTTGGCACCAACCCGCTCTGGCGCGAAGCGTTTGATACTGTGCTCACCAATCCGCCTTTTTTTACGAAAGGCCAGATGCGCGCCTCGCCTGATCCTGCCCGCGCCAGCGCGCATCACATGCCTTTTACGCTGGATGCCTGGTTGCGCGGGGCGGTTGGTGTGTTGCGCCCCGGGGGCGTGCTGGCGCTGATTCACCGCGCGGATGCGCTTGAAAGCTTGCTGCCTGCTTTATCCGGGCGGTTTGGGGATATACAGCTTGCCTTCGTGCATCCAGATGCGCACAAGGGAGCCATCCGCGTGCTGGTGCGGGCGGTTAAAGGCTCACGCGCGCCCTTGCAGGTGCGCCCGCCCTTGGTGTTGCACGACAATGGCCGTTTCACAGCGCAGGCGCAAGCGCTGCATGCGGGCACGCTACGGCTTGACGGGCTATGACGTCTTTAAATTTAAACGCAACCCTATCGGGCGCGTGTTTCAAGGTTACAGAACGCGGCTTTTGCGCTTGATGAATCCATCAACAGCAAAAACGCTATGGGAGTGAACATGCCTACACTTGATGAAACCATGGCCGGACAGCGGCTCGATAAAGCGCTTGTTCCGCTCTTTCCGGATTTGTCGCGCGCACGGTTGCAGGCCCTGATTGGCGAGGGGTGCCTCACGCTCAACGGCCATGTTGAAACCGATCCGGCGCGCAAGCTCAAGGGCGGGGAGATCGCCGAACTGGTGCTGCCGCAGCCCGAACCTTCCTGTCTCGAACCGCAGGCGATTGCGTTGGACATTGCCTATGAGGATGCCGATCTGGTGGTGATCAACAAACCGGCAGGCATGGTTGTGCATCCTTCCTCCTTGCGGGAGCGCAATACGCTGGTGCATGCCTTGCTCCATCATTGCGGCGACAGCCTTTCCGGTATGAACGGGGAATTACGCCCCGGGATCGTGCATCGGCTCGATAAGGATACGTCCGGTCTGATCGTGGTGGCCAAGCACGACCGGGCGCACCGCAAACTTGCCGATCAATTCGCCGATCATGGCCGCACCGGACCGCTGGAGCGCGAATATGAAGCTCTGGTCTGGGGGGTTATGCCGCGCCATTCCGGTACGGTCGAAGGGGCGATTGCGCGCTCCAACAGCAACCGGGAGAAAATGGTGGTTTCCAGCAGTGAACAGGCCCGCTTTGCGATCACCCATTACGAAGTGCTCGCAACCTGTTCAGCCGGGGAGGCTGATCGCGGGCGCGCGGATGGGCGCACCTCCTCATATCCCACAAAAAACAGCGCTTTTCTTACCCCCCATTTGGGGGTCGGGGGTGCTTCTGCTTCCCAAACCGGGGTTGTCAGCCATATTGCCTGCCGTCTTGAAACCGGGCGGACGCATCAGATCCGCGTCCATATGGCGCATATTGGCCACCCGCTGCTGGGGGATTCGCTCTATGGGAGCGGGTTCCGAACACGCGAGAAATTTCTGTCTCCGGGCGGGCAAACGGCGCTAGCGGCGCTCGGGCGGCAGGCGCTCCATGCACGGCTTTTGGCGTTTGCCCATCCCCGCACTGGGGAGGTCATGCGCTTTGAAGCGGAAGCGCCTGCCGATTTTGCGACGCTGCTGGCGGCGCTGCAAACGTAAAACGGCCGCGCTTTATGGGCGCGGCCGCTTGAAAATGCGCTCTATCTATCCAGAAGCCTGTTCTCCGAGGGGAAAACCCTTCAGAGAAGGGAAAAACCTTTGGAGAAACCGGATCAGGCGGCTTTTTCGCCGCCTTCTTCAAGGTCGCCTTCAGCATCGGCTTCCGCGCTGCCGGTTTTGGCCTTGCGCGGGCTTTTGGCCAAGCTGGCCTCAATGCGCTTGGTCGCTTCGGTTTCCGTTGAGCCCTCTACGGCCGCAACTTCATCCACCAGGCGCGCCAAGGCGGTCTCGAACAATTGGCGTTCGGAATAGCTTTGCTCCGGTTGGGTATCCGCGCGGTATAAATCGCGCACCACTTCGGCAACCGCCATGATATCGCCGGAATTGATCTTGGCTTCGTATTCCTGCGCCCGGCGGCTCCACATGGTACGCTTGATCCGCGCGCGCCCGGTCAACAGGTCGAGCGCTTTGGCAAGGCCCGCCGCATCAGAAAGCTTGCGCATGCCGACGCTGACCACTTTGGCAACCGGCACGCGGAGGGTCATCTTTTCCTTGGGAAAATTGACAACGAATAATTCCAGCTTGAAGCCTGCAATCTCCTGTTGCTCGATGGCCGTAACCTGACCAACGCCATGGGCGGGGTAAACGATATATTCGCCGGCTTTGAACCCGTCTTTCTGGGTTGTTTTTTTCGTGCTCATCGATCCCTCATTGCCGACAAGGCCAAGAAACCTTGTCTCATGCTTCTCATTTTCTGCGTTTGCTGCGCCTGCACGGGCCTTGATGGCTTGTGCACCAACACCCCAAACCGCTTTTGTTTCGCAAAGCGAAACGTTTTTACCTACGTATTAAACCTACCCTGATACCTAAGGTACCCTCTTATACCTAGTTTATAAGACACGATGTGGCACTCTCCTTGCAACACATGGCGTTCCTTCGCCATAGGGCTAAAGACACCAAACCACCCAAGGAAAGACAGCGCGACACCGAATTTTCGACCCCAAATGGCCGAAGCGCCCCATAAGATGCAGAAGGCATAGCATAAATTTTTTGTAAAATCAAAGCAGGCGTGCCTTGTAAATCGCCTTCCGCCTTAGGTCTCAACAAACATGGTTAATTTGCATTCACCTCTGACCACGCAAATTTTCTCAAATGCTTTCGATCCTGCCTTTCTGATGGATAACGAAACAAGCGATTACGGCCAAACCGCCATGCGCCGGGTTTATCAGCTTTGGCGTGTTACGTTACCCGTTTTGGGCATTGATTTTCGCTCCGGCACTGCCTATTTCATTCAAACGCTTACAGGAGTGCGCCATGACTAGTTTCGACAACCGCAAAGACGCTGCCGAAAATAAATACGCCCACGATGCCGAACTGGATTTCAAGGCCAATGCCCGCCGCAACAAGCTGCTCGGGTTATGGGCCGCTGAAAAACTGGGATTGTCGGGCGCAGAGGCAGATACCTACGCCAAATCCGTCGTGATGAGCGATTTTGAGGAAGCAGGCGATGACGACGTGTTCCGCAAGCTGCGCAAAGATCTTGATGCCGCCAAATCGGATATATCCGATCACGTGCTTCGGCGCACTATGGACGAATTGAAAGCCGTTGCGGTCGAGCAGATCCGTTCCGGGCAGTAATTCCGGCACTCCCTGCATTGCGATATGCCCTGAGGCGCAAACCCTCGCACAGGCCACCCCTCGCACAGGCCATGTGCTTGCGCAGGACTTGTGGTGCATGCCTCTTAGGCTATAGCGTTTTGGCTTTTGACGGAACAATCGAGAGCAAAAACGCGTTCTTCTACATCGAGATAAGAGCGTGATGTGGTTCCATCAAAACGCGTCCTGACCCTAGAATTTCTCCATGCTCTAGAATTTGCTGCCGGGAATTTTGCGGGCTTGCTCGGTGACGCTTGAGGCAAATAAATCCAGAAAATTGGCGCCGGTAACCGTGCGCTCGATCAACACATTGCGCAGATCCTTGGGGTCGCGGTGGCGGTTGACCAAGTTCAGTTCCCCCATAGCGTTGAGCGCGCGGGTAATGACAGGTTTGGTCACCTGCAACTTTGCTGCCAGCCCCCTTACGGTATGCGGCGGCGGCTCCAGATAAATATTGAGCAAAATCACCATTTGGCGATTGGTTAAATCGATCCCGTTGGCATGGATGAGGGCAAGGCCGACCTCATGCCATAACCGGAGTGCTTGCGCGGGACGAATATCAAGGGGCATGAGGCGACAAGAACAAGGGGCGACGAGATATG
>CAZGKS010000012.1:0-16872 GCA_964526275.1 uncultured Methylobacterium sp.
GGGATAGGCACAGACCAGCGTATCGGCGATACGGGAAATCTCCGCGATATGGCCGCGCATTTCGCGCGCGCCGAGCGCGCAATTGAGCCCGAATGAGAACGGCTCGCCATGGCGCAGGGAATGCCAGAAGGCGGTGGGGGTCTGGCCGGAAAGGGTGCGGCCGGAAAGATCGGTGATCGTGCCGGAGATCATCAGCGGCAGGGTATTGCCGGTCTGGGCGAAGACGGTTTTGGCGGCATAGACCGCCGCCTTGGCGTTCAGGGTATCGAAAATTGTCTCGATCAGCAGGAGTTCGGCGCCCCCCGCGATCAGGCCGCGGATCTGCTCGCCATAGGCACTCGCCAGATCATCGAAGGTCACCGCGCGATAGCCAGGATTATTGACATCGGGCGAGAGGGAGGCGGTGCGGTTGGTGGGGCCAATCGCGCCCGCTACGAAGCGGCGTTTGCCATCGGTTTGCTGGGCGCTCTGCGCAGCCTCGCGCGCAAGGCGCGCCCCCTCGCGGTTGAGCTCGAAGGCGAGCGCCTCCATGCCATAATCGGCCTGGGCGATAGTGGTGGAGGAAAAGGTGTTGGTTTCGACAATATCGGCGCCTGCGCGGAAATAATCGAGATGGATCTCGCGCACGGTATCGGGCTGGGTGAGGTTGAGCAGATCGTTATTCCCTTTGAGCGGATGCGCCCAATCGGCAAAGCGGGGGCCGCGAAAATCGGCCTCATCGAAGCGCCGGTTCTGGATTTCGGTGCCCATCGCGCCATCGAGCACCAGAATGCGCTCAGACGCCAAAGCGGTGAGGGCGGCGCGGATCTCCGTGCCGGTTGCGGTAAAGCGGCTCATGGGGTTTCTCCCGCAAGGTGGGCTGTTGGTGCCGGGCGCAACCCGAGCATATGGCCAATCGCAAACACCAGATCGGCTTTGTTCATGGTGTAAAAGTGGAATTCGCCCACCCCCTGATCGAACAGGTCATAGACCTGCTCCACGGCAACCGCCGCCGCCACCAAGCGCCGTGTGTCCGGGTCAGCATCGAGCCCCTCGAACCGATGCGCGAGCCAGCCAGGCACCTGGGTACCGCAGCGGGCGGCAAAGGCGGCGGTTTGCTTGAAATTCTGGACAGGCAAAATGCCGGGCACGATTTCGATTGTCAGGCCAGCTTTGCGCACGCGCTCCAGATAGCGGAAATAATGCGCGTTATCGAAAAAGAACTGCGTGATCGCGCGCGTGGCCCCGGCATCGACCTTGGCTTTGAGCAGATCGATCTCCGCCTCCATCGAAGGGCTGTCCGGGTGCTTTTCGGGATAGGCGGAAACCGCGATTTCAAAATCGCCAATCGCCTTGATACCCGCCACCAGATCGGCGGAACTGGCATAGCCCTCCGGATGCGCAACGAAGGGCATGCCGGGCCCCTCGACCGCATCGCCGCGCAGGGCCACGATATGGCGCACGCCCATCTGCCAATAGGTGCGGATAATCGCATCGGTTTCAGCTTTTGTGGCCGCCACGCAGGTCAGATGCGCAGCAGGTTTGAGATCGGTATGCTCCAGAATACGCTGGACGGTTTGATGCGTACGCTCGCGCGTGGAGCCACCCGCACCATAGGTGACAGACACAAACCGCGGGCCAAGCGGAGCAAGGCGCGTCACGCTGGCCCATAAGGTTTCGGCCATGGTGTCGTTCTTGGGCGGAAAGAATTCAAAGGAAACCGCCGGCACAGGGCCGGGCCCTTGCCGCGAGGAGCGAATGGGAAACGCGTTCATGGGAAACCTCTTCAGGCAAAATGGGGGGTCGGCAGAATGGAATCAGCGGGCGCTTCGCCGGGAAGGAAAAAATCCCCCACGCGCCGTTTATCGCGCGCCAGCCACAGGCCGACGGCAAGCGTGGCTTTTTCGCCGCTTTGCGGCTCCAGCAGGCGGGCTTGTTCCAAGGATAACCCGGCCTCGTGCACAAGCTGGGAGATTTCCTCGCGCGAGAAGCCAAGGCGCCGATGCGCGTGATCGCGGCGTAGGGTTTCTTCGGTATGGGGCGCAAAATCGACGATCAGCAAGCGCCCGCCCGGCTTGAGCGCACGCGCCGCCTCGCCGATCGCGCGGGCGGGATCATCAAGAAAATGCAGCACCTGATGCAGGAGCACCAGATCAAAATCGGTCAGATCGGGCGGAAGGACATAGGCGCTCCCTTGCCGCAACTGGATATTTTTCATCCCTGCCGCATCAAGCTTGGCGCGGGCCACCCCCAGCATGGCCGGGCTGACATCTACCCCAACCGCGCGCGCCGCATTTGGCGCCAGCACTTCGAGCATACGCCCGGTACCGGTGCCCAGATCCAGCACGGAATCCGCGCGGAAAGGGCGCAACAGGGCCAGGATCTCCGCTTCAACGCGCGCTTCGGGGATATGGAGCGCACGGATATGCGCCCAATCGGCCGCATGGCGCGCAAAATAGGCATCGGCCTGCGCCTGCCTTTCCGCGCGCACCTGCATCAGGCGGCGCTGGTCTTCGCGCACGACCGGATCGCTTGCCTCCAGATGCGCGAGCAGGGTCTGTGCGAACAGCGCGGCGATCTCCCCCTCCGAGAGGCGGAAAAACGCCCATGCCCCCTCCCGGTGCCGCGCCACCAGCCCGGCATCGACCAGCAGGCGCAAATGCCGAGACACGCGCGGCTGGGATTGCCCCAGAATGGTCATGATCTCGCTGACCGTAAGTTCGGCCTCGCGCAACAGCCGCAAAATGCGCAGACGCGTGCCTTCCCCGGCAGCTTCCAGAGCGGTGAGGAGCGCCGAAAAGGGCAGGGGGTTTTCGGGCAAGATAGCTTTGGGCATGGGGCCTATTTTCAGCGGGAGACGGGCTGGCGCCCATAAGCAAAAGGCGCGTTTTACGACAAAGAGATAAAAGCGGGGTGTGTTTCCATCAAAACACATCTTGCTCAAGAGGAAGCACTTGAACAGGACAGGCATTAAAATCACATAAAGATATGTTTATATGATGTTCGAGCGAAAAGCAAGCCTGTTTTGAAAGCAAGCCTGTTTTGAAAGCAAGCCTGTTTTGAACGCCAGTGTGTTTTGGGGGCAGGCCGCGCTTCGGCCAATAAAAAACCCCGCCATTGCTGGCGGGGCAGTTAATGTGCAACCTTAAGTTGATTTCAGAAGCCTTTGAGACTTCTGAAAGTCTCAAGTTGGCGGTCAGATCTTGTAGATGTCGCGGTCTTTGGTTTCCGGCACCAGGAAGAAGCCGATCACCACGGTCATGAGCGCGAACAGCACCGGATACCACAGGCCGAAGTAAATATCCCCGGTAGAAGCCACCATGGCGAACGAGGTCGCGGGCAGCAGACCACCGAACCAGCCGTTACCGATATGGTAGGGCAGGGACATGGCGGTATAGCGGATGCGGGTCGGGAAGAACTCGACCAAGGTTGCCGCAATCGGGCCATAAACCATCGTCACATAGATGACCAGAATGGTCAGGATGGCGATGATCTGGAGCGCCTGTGCGTTGCCCAGAGCAGCAAAGAAGCCGGATACCTTCACCTTGGCAGCGTCATCAGCCTTGGGATAGCCAGCAGCCACCGTATCCGCCAAGATATTCTTGGTGAAATCGGCAACGCCTGCGCCCCAAGCGGTTTCCTTACCATTCACGGTCACCTTGAGCGGAGCGCCCGCTGCACCAGGGGTATAGGTGTAGCGAATGGCCTGTTGCGAAAGAACGCGGCGAGAAAGATCGCAAGGTTCCTTGAACTGGCGGATGCCGACAGGGTCAAACAGCGCGCCGCACTTCGATGCATCGGCCGTGACTTCGACCTTGATGGTCTCAATGGCCTTGGCATAGGTCGGGTTGGCGGTTTCGGTGATGGCTTTGAACAGCGGGAAATAGGTGAGCGCTGCAATGAGGCACCCGCCGAGAATGATCGGCTTGCGGCCGATTTTATCAGAGAGCGAACCAAAGAAGATGAACCCGCCTGTGCCGATAATAAGCGACCAGGCAATCAGCACGTTGGCGGTCAACAGGTCAACCTTCAGAATGCTCTGGAGGAAGAACAGTGCATAGAACTGCCCGGTATACCACACCACGGCCTGACCGATGACAAGGCCGGTCAGCGCGATGATGACGAGCTTCATGTTGCGCCAATCGCCGAAAGCTTCCTTCAGCGGAGCCTTGGACTGGGTGCCTTCTTCCTTCATTTTCTGGAAGGCAGGCGATTCTTGCATCTGCAAGCGGATCCAGACCGAGATGGCGAGCAGGAAGATCGACCCCAGGAACGGGATACGCCAGCCGCCTTTGAGACCAAAGAACAGCGGGAAATCATCAGCGAAGGGCTTTTCGCCCATCCACAGACGCAGACCCACGATCACGAACAGCGAGAGCAACAGCCCGAGCGTCGCGGTGGTCTGGATCCAAGCGGTGTAAAGCCCGCGGCGGCCAACCGGCGCGTGTTCGGCAACATAAACGGCCGCGCCGCCATATTCCCCGCCAAGCGCAAGCCCCTGCGCCATGCGCAAGGCAATCAGAGTGACCGGAGCAACCCAGCCGATGGCATTGTAATCGGGCAGGAGGCCGACAAGAAAGGTCGAAACGCCCATGATCAGGATGGTGATGAGGAAGGTATGCTTGCGCCCGATCAGATCGCCGAGGCGACCGAACACCAGCGCGCCGAACGGACGCACGAGGAAGCCTGCGGCAAAGGCGAGCAGCGCGAAGATCGCGCGGGTATCGACATCGAATGCCGAGAAGAATTTGGCGCCGATCATGGCCGCCAGAGAGCCGTAGAGGTAGAAATCATACCATTCGAAGATCGTGCCGAGAGAGGAGGCGAGGATCACCTTCTTCTCTTCTCCGGTCATCGGCCGGATTTCCCGGCTCGTTGCGGCCTGCGCCATGTGCGTTCTCCTTGAACAACGTTTGTTATAACGACGTTTCTTGTTGGGCCCGGAATTCACCCCGGACGCTGCGATACCCTGTCGCAAACGGAAGGTCTGCTGCAGGCAGGATCGGGTGGCTACGGTTTATGGTAAACACCCGTTAGTGAATGGGATAATACGGCTACTCTGGCAATTCGCCACAAAAAAGCCCGCATTTGGACTACTAGACTTTAGTTTATGCGTGCGTAATTGCGGATTTTTCGTGTTTTTATGGAAGGTTAGGCGGGGCCCTGCGCCCGGAGGCGCAGATTGGAGGGCCGATATTTTTTAACGTTCCAGATATTTTTTAACCTTCCAGATGTTTTTTAACCTTCCAAGGGTAAAATCGAGCAGACAGGGGAGGGCATATCACGATGCAACGGTGTCTGGCCATTGGGGAATCACATGTGGTGCGTAAAATCGTCCAGCGGGTTCTCGAAGGGTTGGGGATGAGCGCGGAGGGGGTAGCTTCTGTGGAAGCGGCTGCGCCCCTTTGCAAATCCTCTCGCCCCGATTTGATTGTTTTTGACGTACAAGCCACGGAAAATACAAGCGATATTACACAAACCTTGCGCAAGTTGCAGGCCATGCCCGGCGCTGAGGCCAGCAAGATCTTGCTGTTGACCAGCGAATGGGAGGTGGGGCTGCTGGCACAAGCGATGGAGGCTGGCGCGAGCGCCTATTTGCCCAAACCCTTTGATCAGGCGGCTTTTCTCTCGAAAATCATGCAGATGGGCCTTATTGCGCGCTAGAGCATGTTGCGACAAAGTGGACACCGGTTGGCGCAAAAAAGCATGCAAAATCAAAAAGATAAAAGAATAACGCGATTACGTGTGAACGCATCCTGCGCTAAGGCGTGATGCAAACAGATCACGCGCTTATCTGTTTGCAGAAGAAGGCGTTTTTGCTTTCCATGTTTCCATGAGCAGCAAAAACGCTATAGGCAAAAACGCTATAAGGATATGGCGCGTTGGAGGAGACGCCTTGCCATACGATCGGGCAGGCCTTATCCCGCCACGCCGGAAGGCTTGGCGCCCGAACTGGGCCGCCGCGACCGGCGATAGGGGTTTGGCCGGGCCTCTTGGCGAGAGGAATCCTGGCGAGACGAATCTTGCCGGAAAGAATCTGGACGAACCGCATCCGGCCGCGACGAAGCCGGGCGGGCAGCGGGCTTGGGCTGCGCCGTATTGGCGCGGTCGCCTGCAAAATCCGAACGCCCGCCGAGGCGAGGATTGGGACGATTGCCAGGCCGCGCTTCTTGTCCGCGCGCCTCTTGTCCGCGCGCTTCTTGGGTGCGCGCTTCGTAGGGGCGTGTTTCTTGTCCACGCGCATCCTGTCCGCGCCCTTCCGAAAAACGGCCATGCCCGTTGGGGCCGCGCGCCTCCCGGGAGGGGGACGCAGTGCGCGCCGGAGATGAACGCTGCGGCCGCTGGGCCGGGCGGCTGGCAGGCTCCACCTCACGAATATCGGCCGGACTGGGCGAAAACCCTTCCGGCAGCGGCAAAACCGGCACATTCAGCCGGGTCAGGCGCTCAATATCGCGCAGAAACGGGCGTTCATCCTTGGCGCAAAACGAGAGCGCAATGCCCGAAGCACCCGCGCGCGCGGTGCGCCCGATACGGTGGACATAGGATTCCGGGATATTGGGAAGCTCGAAATTGATGACATGCGTGACGCCATCGACATCAATCCCGCGTGCGGCAATATCGGTCGCCACCAGCACCCGGCACGTACCCGCCCGGAAGGCGCGCAGCGCGTTCTCGCGCTGGTTCTGGCTCTTGTTGCCGTGGATGGCGGCGGCCTCGATGCCATCCTTGATGAGATGCTTGACCACCTTGTCCGCGCCATGCTTGGTGCGGGTAAACACCAGCACGCGCCCGTTCTGCTCGCCCGAAAGCACCTGATAGAGCAGCTCCTGCTTGGCCGGTTGCGGCACGAACATCACCCCCTGGGTAACGCGCTCAGCCGTGCTGGCGATGGGGGTTACCGCGACCTTGACGGGATCGGACAGGAAATTGGCCGCCAGCCCCGCAATGGTATCGGGCATGGTGGCAGAAAAGAACATGCTCTGGCGTTGCTTGGGCAGCATCGCCTGAATGCGTTTGAGCGGCACGATAAACCCCAGATCAAGCATCTGATCGGCTTCATCGAGCACGAAGATTTCAATATCACGCAGGCTGAGCGCCTTTTGCTGCACCAGATCGAGCAGGCGGCCGGGGGTCGCCACCAGAATATCGATGCCGTTTTCCAGCCGCCGGATCTGCCGCGCGATCGGGATACCGCCAAACACGACATCAATGGAAAGATGCATGAACTTGCCATACGCGCGGAAGCTGTCGGCGATCTGGCTGGCCAGTTCGCGCGTTGGGCTCAAGATCAGCGCGCGGCAGGTATTGGGCCGGCTCGTGGTGCCCGATTTGCATAAACGCTGGAGGATCGGCAAGGCGAAGGCGCAGGTCTTGCCGGTGCCGGTCTGGGCGATGCCGAGAATATCGCGCCCGGCCAAAGCATGCGGAATAGCCTGCACCTGAATGGGGGTGGGGAGGGTGTAGCCCTCGACGGCCAGCGCGCGATGCAGCGGCGCAGCCAGGGGAAAATCAGAAAAGGAAGCCAAAGGGGTAATCTTTCAAAGCGCCGACGCATGCCGGACAACCCGGAATGCAAGCGCATGCCGGGAGAAACAGGAACAACCGGCGTGAGGGGGTTGCTGACACATGAACGATTGAAGGGGGAAGCCGGTACACAAGGCCCGAAGGCAGGCACGCTCACGCTGCTCCACACACGCCCCAACGGACGCTGATGTTCACGCATCCTGTTAAACGTGTTGCACTGCAATGTCAAGCCCGGCGCATAGGGGGGAGCGAAAGCCCTTTTGTGCGTTTGGAGGATTGACGTGCGTATAAAATACCGTAATAAATTTAATTCTTATATTTTTCATATGGTTAATTCGGGTTGTCGGTGAGGGACACGGGAGTTTTTACAGTGCGTGTGGAATATTGGGTATTTCTTGTTGTTTTCGGCGTGGTCTTTGTTGCGCTCCTTGTCTGGGGATTTAGCGGTGCGTTGAGGCCGCGCCCAGAGGATCGGTTGTTTCATCAATGGTTTCATTCGGGTTTGGGGCAGGCGCGGGAGGCCGCTGCAAAAAACACGAGAAATAAGGCTTCCTTGCGTCAACGCATGCGGAAGCTGGGCCAATGGTTGGCGAAAAGCGGCCGTAGCCTGCACAAAGGGCTTTCCGCCCGCTTTGAAGGGCTTGGCGGGGACAAGACATCCTCGGGCAAGACATCCTCGGGCAAGACGTTTACGGCGCTGCACAGGCTTGGCTCGTGGCTGAGCGGGCTGGCAGCTTGGCTCCGCTACGCGATCTTGGCGGCGTGGCGGCGCGTGCAGGTGTTTTTGTACTTGCTGGTGTTTTTGCTGTTCGTCCCCATGGTGGTGGATCGCTTGTTCAATACCACGCTTGCCGTGGTTGGTATTGCCAATCAATGTCCAGATCCGGCGAGCGAAAACGCCAAACCGGCGGATGGGGCGCTTCAAACGCGCCCAGCCCAACCGCCCGCGCCCAAGGTGGTCAAAAAAGGGGCTGACCAAGAGAAAGCAGGCCAAGACAAGGCAGGCCAAGACAAGGCAGGCCAAGACAAGGCAGGCCAAGAGAAAGCAGGCCAGCACAACAAGGCAGGGCCTTCGGCTCTGGCCGCCTTGCCGCCTTCTCCAGCGGGGTCTTCGCGATCGATGGGGGAAAAGGTACCGCCAGCAAACCAGGAGAATGCTGCCAAGGAGGCGAGCGCTGCCGGGGCTTCAATCTTTCGTTGGCGATGGGTGCAGGATTCGGGAGAAAAAATTCTCTCGGAGCTTCGATATATTGTGATCGGCAATACCCCGTGCATCCGCCCGAACAGCCTCCAATCGGCGGGCGAAAAAACGGGCGAACCCACAAAAGCGGCGGAGCGTTCGGCGCAATTCCATTCGTTTGGTCTGGGGCAGATTGTTATTTATAATAAAGACAAGCACGAGGATTCTGAAAAGCCGGTCCTCCGTACCCGCATTTTTATATTGGTTGCCGGGATTTTGTTTTCGCTCGGGCTGGTCTGGCCGCTCGGGACGATCTTTTTTCTCCAGGCTGTTTTTCTGGCCGGGATCGCTTTGGGGATAATGAGCGCGGCGTGGAGGTCGGTTGCAGCGGTCTCACCCATGGCTTTTTTGCTGGTCCCGATGGCGGGCTTTACCACAGAATTATGTTCGAGGCTTTTGTTTCGCCTGCGGAGCCAGGCGCATGCCGAGGCCAACGGAGATTTTGACTATGCGGGGCCGGATTGGCGCCATGCGCGCTCACGCGCCGATGATCTACCCAGACCCGTGCCCGGACAACGCGGCACGATCGACCGCCTGCTCGAACTATGCGATATTGTGATCAAACCCGAAGAGAAGGGCAAGCAGCAGCGCAGTTCGTCTCGCGTGGGCCTGGGCAAGCTCGTGCTGTTATTCGGGCGGCGCGGGCAGGGTAAATCGCTGGTTCTGGAATGGTTTGCGCGCAAGGCGAAGAACTATGGCCATGCGGTGGTGGTTGTCAATGTCTGGTCTTTGGAGGCAGAGCCGGATCTGGAATCTGCGATCATGCGGATTATCGCGCACGATTGGGACATTGCCGAACGCGGCTGGCTGCATTATCCGGCAAGCTGGATCACCTTTGCCCGGTTTATCGGGGGGATCAAGCTCCGCTTCAAGGTTTTCGGCAACGATATGGAGGTGGCGCATCCGCTGGCAAAAGCGCCGCGGGTCTTGTGGCGGGGCACGCTGCAACGCATGGTGGCGGCAACGGTTGCGGTTGGCGCGCGCCGTTTTTCTGGCCCGCGCCGCCGGGTGGTGGTGGTGCTCGATGATGTGGATCGGTGTTCACCGCTGGTTTCCCAGCAGCTTATCACATTGGCCAAGCGCTTTCTCAATGTGCCGGATCTGACCGTTGTGCTGAGCTGCGACGAGAAAATTCTGCGCACCCGCGTGTTTGATCCGGTGAATGCACTGTTGCCCGATCTGGCGGCGGTGGTGGAAGATGAACTCATTATGCGCTACGCGGACCCACCGGAACTGTTGCGCTCTGTTGCGGCGGACGCGTATCGCAACCAGCTTTACCGACAAGCGAACGTGGCCTTTCAGGCGTTCCGTATGCCGGGGGGGGAGGGGGCACCTGTTCCCGACCAGGCCTCTGTGGTTGCGACACCTTCCGGCGCTGGGCAATCCGGCGGGAGCAAGACGGTATTGAGCGTCGATAAAACCGGGACGGAGGCGGTGTTATCGTTATCGGAGATTGCACAACCGTATCGGGAGGCGCGCCGCCAATTGATGCTCCTGTCCTATTTAAGCGATACAGAGGGGCTGCAAGCGTCACTGCGTGGGCGGATCAGCAATAAATACCTGACCGAAACAGCGGTAGAAGTGGGCATCTTAAGCGCGATCGACGTTCAAACGCTGCTTGTTCACAACGGGGCGTGGCAGGAGTTTCAGGAAGCCCTGCGCCAGTGCATGAAACTGGCGGAGCAGAGGGCGTTCGATCAATTCTACAAGAAGGAATTTCTGGATCCTGTGGAACAAGGTGGGGAACCGTCTGCTTATGTTGTCGAAGCGATTTTAAAGAGCAGGAATAAAAATAACCAAACGCCATGGGCGGCGCTGTTTACGCTCCGGGAATTTGTGGGGGCTTTGAACCGGGAAATGGTCAAGGCGACCGGTAATCTCGATACGTATCGTGGAGAGCTCAGCAGCGATCAAGCCAAAGGGCTATTGGCGGGGGTATTACAAACTATTGTGCAGCTTACTTTGGTGCACGGATACTAACTCTTTTGGATAAAAGGAATGCGGCATGGGTGGTGATTCTGATGGCCCGGACACAAAGACGAACAAAATTAACCCCCCGGGCAAAAAAGGGGGAAATAATGGTCGCGGCTCCGGTGTCAAAAGGCGGAGTGTGAGTAAAGATGCCCCAGTTCCTAGCACACTTGAAGGGGAGGTGAAACAGGGGACTTTGCGTATTGAGAAATTTAACTCCAATTTCAACAATATTAATAGCAATTTGCCAAACAAGAGGCCGGAGACGATTTCAACGAAGGCGGTGCGTGACTTTGAGAAAAGCCGCCGTGACGAGATGTTGACGGCTTTGGAGTTACGACATCTGCCGGGGAATGACGCCTTCGAGCAGCTTTATGAGCAGGTTGCCGCTCCAATCCTCGAACGGCGCTTTGTGGATGTCGCCGCGCTGATTTATGGGATTGAGGGCAATAAAAGGAATAGCCCAGACAAAGACGGGCGCGGCGAACCGGCAGCGGATGCGAAGTGGGGGTCCCTCCGCCTCGCACCCGAAACGCCAAGCGGGCCATCGCTCTCGCGGGAGGCGATTATGACGCGCCTTGGAGTTTTGCGCCGCGAGATGGATCAAAAACCTAGTTCGGAGGTTTCTCGGTTCTTGTCAAACGAGGTGGCAAACCTGCTGGATGCAATTTTTGCCAATGACAGCTTTGATTCCGAAGCAAGGGTCGATCTGGCAAATCTTTTTCTGATTGCGCCAACCAAGAATCCTGCGACGGCCGAGGGGGTGTTGCAGGTTCTGCCGCATTTGCGCGGTGAACTGGAGCGCGCTTTGCCACCAGAGCGCCAGGAGGGATGGTACCAAACCCTCACCACGATCGGGATAAGAGTATCGGTCGCCTGTGGCACGCTTGCGGCGGTGCAGGCAAATACGCTGTCCTATCGGTATCGGGGCATTGTCTATTATCACGCGGTTCTGGTGGCGGCGATGGCAGATCACCCCACAGGAGGGGTCGCGTTGGATACATCTGTCCAGAATTTGGCCGCTAATCTGGGGCATGTGAGAAAGGAGCTTTCGGATAAGGATAGCGAGAAAAAAACCGCCTTGGCTAAAATTGGCTCTGAGCTGCAACAGATTGCCACAATGTCTTCGCTGGAGGTCGATCCGGGGCCGGATCTACCGCGCGCCTTGTATGCGCGGTTGGAAATTGCCGCAGCTCTGCCTCCCGGCTCCACCCCGGCGGGGGAGGAGCGGGCGCGTGGCTTGATCGCAGATTATATCGATTCGCAAGCCATGACCTCTAAAACCGCCGATGACGATCTGGCACGCGCGTATGAATACGCGGTTGCCGCAATTATCCGCGCCCACCGCCAGAAACACGAGCGGGTGGCGTCCGCTTTTTTCAATACCGGGGTTACTTTGATCCGCGTGGAGAAGCTGCCGGAGGTGCGCCAAAAAAAGCCGGAGGTTATCCTGGCGCGGGTGGCGATGAACGCGCTGGGCCTTTTCTGGACAAACCATCTCAACCTTGGGCTGGAGCGGGCCTTGGTGGACGATGACGGGCTCGATTGCGCGGTCAATCTGCTGGGCGCTCTTTCGACCTTTGTGCAAGACAATACAGGCATGTTCAAGCAAATTAGGGAACCAGCTGGGGCACTGGTGGCGACAATTATGGCGGTAAAGCCCGATTTTTCCGCCTTGCAGGATAGATTTATGCGGATGGATAATTCGCTCTCTTCCATCGATCGCGCCTTAGGGATGCCATGGAACCCGAAACGGGAAGAGGCACAAAGGCCCGATACCGTAGAATTTGCGCGTAAATCCGCCGCGCTTTTGCGCGCACTGACCCTGATGATGCCCGAGGAAAACCAAAATCTGACGTTTGATCTCACCAATATGGAAGGCTTGGTCGACGATTCCTCGCGCCTGGTGCAGGGGCTTTTTGCCAAGCTGGTGCCTGATCCAGCGAGCTGGTTCACACAGTTTTCTCAAAATTTGGCACGCTCTGCCGAAACCGCGATCGCCTTCGATCCGCAGGGCGACCACAAGGTGCGCTCCAGCCTGGAGATGCTTAAAAAGGTTTATGGCGAGCCACTGGGAGAGAAACAGGGTACCTTGCGTGAGCTTGGGCCGCTGGTTGCCGCAGAGGTATTGAGTAAGCCGGAATGGGACGAGGTTGTCGCGCAATCGAGTGCGGCCCCTCCCGATGTGCCGAGGGCTTTCAGGCAGTTTTTTGGCCAATCGGCGAACAAGCAGGCATAAGGGACCTCTACGGCTCAGAATGGGTAGGCAAAGGCAGGTAAATCGCCTGCTGTCTGCTACGGCAATTCGCGCGCGGGGAGGAAGAACACTTCCGCCTCGCTCTCCTCGGTGTCGAGCCAGAGAAAGGGTAGGGCGGGGAAGGCCTCTTCCAGCGCCGCACGCGCCAGCCCGACCTCGCAGAGCAGGCCGCCGCCGGGGGCAAGATGCGCGCGGGCCTGCCGCAGGATGCGGGCGGCATGGTCGATCCCCTGCGCGCCGCTGGCCAAGGCCAATTCGGGCTCGTGGCGGAATTCCGGCGGGAGCATCGCCATCGCCTGCGCATCGACATAAGGCGGATTGGTGAGGATGAGATCGTATGTCTGGCCCCTGAGCGCGGAAAACAGATCCGATTCGATAAGGCGGATGCGCCCTTCCAGGCCGTAATCGGCGATGTTTTCGCTTGCCAAAGCAAGCGCGTGCGGAGACAGATCCACCGCATCGATCTGCGCATTGGGGAAGACATGCGCGGCAAGAATGGCCAGAGAGCCACCGCCGGTGCATAAATCGAGCACGCGGGTGATCGCCTCCGGCGCGCCGAGCAGCCCCTCGCCGCTGCTATCGAACAGATCAGAGAGCAGCAGATCCGCAATAAACGAGCGCGGGATGATCGCCCGTGCATCCGAGCGGAAGGAAAAGCCTTTGAGATAGGTCTTGCCGGTCAGATACGCTGCGGGCATACGCGCTTCCACGCGCTGCGCGAGGCGCGCGCCCAGCATCGCCTTTTCGCGCGCGGTGAGGCGGGCATCGGCAAAGGCGTTGAAATCATCAACCGGCAGATGCAGGCTTTCAAGGATCAGGAACGCCGCCTCATCGAGCGCATTGGGCGCGCCTTGCCCGCAATAAACCCCCGCTTCGCCATAGAGCGAGAGCGCATAGCGCAGCATATCGCGCAAGGTGACAAGCTCCGCACTCTCAAGGCGCGGATCAGGACGCGCCGCCCCCTTATCCGCCGCCATCAAAAGAACGCCTGCAGGCCGGTTTGCGCCCGGCCCAAAATGAGCGCATGGACATCATGCGTGCCCTCATAGGTGTTGACGGTTTCAAGGTTGGCGGCGTGCCGCATCACGTGATATTCGATCTGGATGCCGTTGCCGCCATGCATATCGCGTGCCTGGCGGGCAATATCGAGCGCTTTGCCGCAATTGTTGCGCTTGACGATGGAGATCATCTCGGGCGCCTCGCGGTGCTCATCCATCAGGCGGCCGACGCGCAAACTGGCCTGTTGGCCAAGCACAATCTCGGTCATCATATCGGCGAGTTTTTTCTGGAAAAGCTGGGTTTGCGCCAAAGGCTTGCCAAATTGCTTGCGGTCGAGCCCGTATTGCCGGGCCCTGTGCCAGCAATCTTCGGCTGCCCCCAAAACCCCCCAGGAAATGCCATAGCGGGCGCGGTTGAGACAGCCAAACGGGCCCTTGAGGCCGGATACATTGGGCAGGAGGTTTTCTTCGGGCACTTCCACGCGGTCCATCACGATTTCGCCGGTGATCGAGGCGCGCAGGCTCAGCTTGCCGCCGATTTTGGGCGCGGAGAGGCCCTTCATGCCCTTTTCGAGCACGAAACCGCGGATCTCGTTGTTATGGGCGGCGCTTTTCGCCCAGACCACAAACACATCGGCGATGGGAGAATTGGAAATCCACATTTTGGAGCCGGTGAGGACATAGCCGCCCGCACTTTTTTCGGCGCGGGTTTTCATGCCGCCGGGGTCGGAGCCCGCATCGGGTTCGGTGAGGCCAAAGCAACCGATCCATTCGCCCGAAGCGAGTTTGGGCAGGTATTTTTGCCGTTGCGCTTCCGAGCCATAGGCGTGAATGGGGTACATGACGAGCGAGGATTGCACGCTCATCATGGAGCGATACCCGGAATCAACCCGCTCGACCTCGCGCGCGACCAGCCCATAGGCGACATAAGAAGCGCCCGCGCAGCCGTATTTTTCGGGCAATGTCAGCCCAAGCAACCCCTGTTCGCCCATGCGGCGGAAGAGGTCTGGGTCGGTTTTCTCATCCAGATAGGCCTGGGTGATGCGCGGCGCCAATTCGCCTTGGGCAAAGGCGCGCGCGGCATCGCGCACCATCCGCTCATCGTCGGAAAGTTGGCTTTCAAGGTCAAGCGGATCGATCCAGTTGAAGGAAGCGGCCATGGGGGATGCCTTTGTTTTAGGTTTAAACAAACTGATCGGTGTTTCTAGCTAATTTTGCTGGCGCTGACAATGTTTGGCAAGGCCTGAACGTTCACCCCCTGAAAAAGCAGGGGTGAAAATCTCACATGGAAATGTTCGGCTCCACGAGCCGCGCAAGGTTCTGCAAAGATTGTTGCCAGCCAAGGTAACACGATTCCAACGGGATAGCAGCTGGAATACCGGCCTGGGTGAGGGTGAGTTCGGTTCCGCAGGATACTTTATTCAACAAAGCGGTCACCAAAATTTCGCCTGGCAGATTTGGATCGTCAAAGACATCCGTATAGACTAGCTTTTCACCCGGGATGAGCTCCCGGAATTCGCCATGGAACGTAAGGGTCTGTTGCGTGGTGAAGTTCGTGAAATGCATCTTGTAGGTGCCGCCGACTTTTGCCTCCATATGCCACACTTTGGCGGTAAAACCATCGGGCGGCAACCAGCGTGCCATGGCATCGGGATCTGTAAAAGCGCGATAGATTTTTTCAGGGGGAGCGGTGAGCACCCGGTGCAACCGGATAGTGCGGGCATTGGGCATGGGAGATCTCTTTCAGGGAAGGTTCCCCTGCGTAACACTTGCAGCAAGGCCCCACAACAGGATAGGCTTGCGCGCTTTCGTTTTTGTTAGGGGCCAAGGTAGCATTCCAAGGTACCATTCCAAACCCTCATTCCAAACCCTCATTCCAAGGAGTTTTGATCATGCCAAATCTGTCTCGGGCGGCACAATTTGTGCGCGATCTGGTGGCGTGCCCGTCGGTTACGCCGCAAGAAGGCGGCGCCTTGGCCTTGATCGAAAGCTGGCTCGCGCCTTACGGCTTTGAGATCCACCGCCCGGTTTTCGAGGGCGATGGCGGCACGTATCCCGTTGAAAACCTTTATGCGCGCATCGGCAGCGGCAGCCCGGCTTTGGTGTTTGCCGGGCACACGGATGTGGTGCCCACGGGCGATGAAAGCCTGTGGCGCTATGCGCCGTTTTCGGCCCATATTGCGGAAGGCAAGATCTGGGGACGCGGCGCGTGCGATATGAAATCGGGCGTGGGCGCGGCCTTGGCGGCGGTACTTGACCATTTGGATGCGCATGGCGCGCCAAAACAAGGCTCGATCGTGTTTCTGATCACGGGCGATGAAGAGGCCGAATCGATCAACGGCACCAACAAGCTGCTTAGCTGGGCCAAAGCGCGCGGCGAAGCGCTCGATGCGTGCATTCTGGGCGAGCCAACTTGCCCCAATGTCATGGGCGAGATGATGAAAATCGGCCGCAGAGGCTCGCTGTCAGGGGAATTAGTGGTGGAAGGCGCGCAGGGGCATGTCGCCTATCCCGATCTTGCACAAAACGCGATTGACGGGCTCATGCGGCTGATGAGCGCGCTCAAAGCGCCGCTGGATGCAGGCAACGCGCATTTTACGCCCTCCAATCTTGAATTTACCGCGCTTGAATGCCTCAACAAGGCGCAAAACGTGATCCCGGAACGGGCGAGCGTGAAATTCAATATCCGCTTCAACGATAGCTGGAGCAGCACGAGCCTGGAGGCGGAATTGCGCCGCAGGTTGCAGGCGGTCAATGATCCGCTGCGCTATAGCCTGACCTGCTACCCCACCAATGCGGAAGCGTTTTTGACCAAACCGGGGGCGTTTGTGGATCTGGTGCGCGCAGCGGTAACGGCAGAAACCGGGCGCGTGCCCAAGCTTTCGACCACGGGCGGCACCTCC
>CAZGKS010000013.1:0-16064 GCA_964526275.1 uncultured Methylobacterium sp.
TATCTCTTTGTTTTAACGCAATTCCGGACGCGAAACCGGTTCCAACGATCGCTGGCATTGCTCTAGGCGATGGAGCGGTGTTTGCGCGGCCGCCCCATCTATTTGTTATCCCATTGTCGGGATGACAAAATTGGCGCCGTCCTTGATACCGGAAGGCCAGCGGGCGGTGACCGTTTTGGTTTTGGTGTAAAACCGGAAGGCATCTGGTCCGTGCTGGTTGAGATCGCCGAAGCCGGAGCGTTTCCAACCGCCGAAGGTGTAATAGGCGAGCGGCACTGGAATGGGCACATTGATCCCCACCATGCCGACCTCTATCCGGCTGGCAAAATCGCGGGCGGCATCGCCATCGCGCGTGAAAATGGCGACGCCATTGCCGTATTCGTGATCGTTGGCGAGCTTGACCGCGCTCTCATAATCGCCTGCGCGCGCGACACAGAGCACGGGGCCGAAAATTTCCTCGCGATAGATCCGCATATCGGCCGTAACGTTGTCAAACAGGCAGCCGCCCATGTAAAAGCCGTTCTCGTAGCCTTGCATCTTGAAGGCGCGGCCATCGACCTTGAGCGCGGCGCCTTCCGCAACGCCCAGATCGACATAGGATTTCACCTTGTCGAGATGCGCCTTGGTGACCAGCGGCCCGAAATCGGCCGAACCATCGGTGGAAGGGCCAACCTTGAGGCTTTCGACGCGGGGAATGAGGCGTTTTACCAGCTCATCGGCGGTTTTTTGCCCTACCGGCACGGCAACGGAAATCGCCATGCAGCGCTCCCCGGCGGCGCCATAGCCTGCGCCGATCAAGGCATCGACCGCCTGATCCATATCGGCATCGGGCATGATGATCATGTGGTTTTTGGCCCCGCCAAAGCATTGCACGCGTTTGCCATTGGCGCAGCCGCGCGTATAAATGTATTCGGCGATCGGGGTGGAGCCGACAAAGCCGATCGCTTTTATATCGGGATGGTCTAAAATCGCATCCACCGATTCTTTATCGCCGTTGACGACATTGAGAATACCGGCTGGCAGCCCGGCTTCCATCATCAGTTCGGCAAGGCGCATCGGCACGCCAGGATCGCGCTCGGAAGGCTTGAGGATAAAGGCATTGCCCGCAGCAATGGCGGGGCCAAGTTTCCACATCGGGATCATGGCCGGGAAGTTGAACGGGGTAATGCCCGCCACAACGCCCAAGGGCTGGCGCATGGAGTAAAGGTCGATTCCCGGACCGGCGGCATCGGTGAATTCGCCCTTGAGCAGATGCGGGGCAGCAAGGCAGAATTCGATTACCTCGACCCCGCGTTGAATATCGCCTTTGGCGTCGGGGATGGTTTTGCCGTGCTCCCGCGCCAGCAATTCGGCCAGTTCATCGGTGTGTTTGGCCATCAGGTCTAAAAAGCGCATGAAAACGCGGGCGCGTCGCTGCGGATTGGTGGCGGCCCAACCGGGTTGCGCGGCTTTGGCATTGGCGACCGCCGCAGCCAGTTCGGCCTTGCTGGCGAGCGCGACCTTGCCCCGTATGGAACCATCCATCGGTTGGAATACATCCGAAAAACGCCCGGATGTTCCTGCTACAGGCTTGCCGCCGATAAAGTGTCCATAGGTGATCATCGTGCCCTCTCCCACTTGTTGCTTGAGCTTTTTCGATCCGATTTAAGCGGATCGGATATTTTAGAGTGTGAACTGGCGCGCGGTTGCGTGCAAGGTTTTGCGCGCCTCCAGCCAGATTTTTTCGACCAGGTCGGCACTGGCCATGGCCTCGATGCGGCCAACGCCTTGCCCCGCCCACAGCGAAAGCAGATCCGGGCGGTTGGCTTTGGCGGCCTGTGCCCGCAAGTCGGTGGTCAACGCGTTCTGGATCGGATAGGGGGGGATGGTTTTTTGAGCAAAATCCGCCATGAAGCGGTTGTGCAGGCCGCGCGCATGGCGGCCGGAAAACGCGCGGGTGAGGGCGGTATCGGCACCGGTTTTGCCGATAAGGGCGGCGCGCCACGGCGCAGAAATACGCGATTCGGGGGTGAGCAGAAAGGCCGTGCCCATTTGCACGGCATGCGCGCCAAGGGCAAGCATGGCGGCAAGGTCGCGCCCATCCATGATACCGCCTGCGGCAATCACCGGTACCGGGAGCGCGCGTATGCACTCCGCGACCAGCGCCAACGTGCCGACCTGGCTATGCTCGACATCGTTCAAAAACGTGCCGCGATGCCCGCCCGCCTCGAAGCCTTGCGCAATAACGGCATCCGCGCCCGCTTCCACCCAGGCGCGCGCTTCGGCAAGGGTGGTGGCGGTGCCATAAACCGCGATGTTATGCGCGTGCAACCGGGCAATCTGGGCGTGCGACAGGATACCGAAGGTGAAGCTTGCTGCGGGCGGCGCTGCCGCACACAAGGCGTCGAACTGGCTGGAAAAATCTTCGCAAAAGCTGTTGGGGATTGCTTGCGGGCCAAGCCCTAATTCGGCGCGGTAGGGGGCCAGAGCCGCCATGGCGGCACGCAGGGTTTCGGGGGAAACCTCCGGGGGGGCAAGCACAAACAGATTGACGATAAAGGGCTTTTCACCCAGGTTTGTGCGTAGATGGCTTATCGTCTCCTGCAAGGCGGCGGCATGCATCCCGGCGGCTGCCAGCGAGCCAATGCCGCCGGCAGCACTGACAGCGAGGGCCATTTCCGGCGAGGAAGCCCCGAGCATCGGGGCCTGGATCAGGGGGATGGGTGCGGTTGGAACCATGGTGCAGCGTAGCCCGAAGCGCTTGCGAAATCAAATGCGCTTCGCTTCGTTATGCGCTTCGCTTCGTTATGCGCTGCGTTCGGCTGTGCGCCCCGTTGGATAAGGCGCTATGCCTCTCATGGTCAATCGTCGCGATTTGTTTAATCGTCGCGATAGATTTTCTCGCGCTTTTCGTGCCGCTCCTGCGCTTCAATGGAGAGGGTGGCGATGGGGCGGGCATCGAGACGGGCGAGCGAGATCGGCTCGCCTGTCTCCTCGCAATAGCCGTAGGTGCCTTCCTCGATCCGGGTCAAGGCGGCATCGATTTTGGCGATCAGCTTGCGTTGCCGGTCGCGCGCGCGCAATTCGATCGCGCGATCGCCTTCAGAGGACGCCCGATCGACGATATCGGGGTGCTGATCGCTGTCGGCTTGCATGGCGGTAAGGGTCACTTCCGCATCGCGGACGATTTCCTCTTTCCATGTATTGAGTTTGCGGCGAAAATATTCGCGCTGGCGATCATTCATAAAGGGTTCTTCCGCGCTGGGGCGATAGCTCGCATCCCATGCGGAGGTTTTTGTAAGAACGGCGCTTTGCGGCACTTTGTGCTCTCCCTGCTGCGCGTATCGTTGGTTAGGGGCCCTATACCCCCCCAACCAAAGGCTGACAAGCACAACCCTGAAACAAGGCTAAAATAATCGGGAAAACGTATTAACCGCGGTGCGTTCCCCGAAGATTGGGGGGCTTTCTGCCGAAACAAGGGCAGCGGGCGCGCATATGGGTGGCTTCAATCGTTTTGGGGGCGGCCCTTTTAGGAATAGGTTTTTAAATCCGGTGTCGATTTTCAAATCAGCGTTTGGCCGGATCTTCCGCAGCTTGTTTTTCGCGCATGCGCAATTTGGCAAGCTCGACCTCTGCTCGTAATTCAATTTCCGTGATAATCCCATCCAGATGCGTATCGCCACTGGCGCCTGCCCCCGCCAGCGCGGCGAGCAAGCGATTTTGCAGCCCGGGTGCTATGCGCCCTTCCAGAACCGCCAGTTTGAGATCATCGAGCACATCGAGCATGCCTTGGCCGCGCCGTGCGCTGCGGCGGCGGCGTTCGCGGGTGTTTTCTTCCGCGCGGATCGCGATCAGGGCATCGAGCCCACCCAGAATGGCCACGGGCGCTTGCGCGCGCGCGCGCGCTGTATCGGGGGCCAATCCGTCCAGCGTGAAACGGGCCCCGCTTCCCTCCGGGTTGCGCATGGCATGCGCGGCTTTGGCTTGAGCAGCGGCAGGATTATCCAATACGCGCATGAAACGACCATTCCTTGCAAAACAGAGGTGCAGATAGAGGCACCGCCACAGGGATAAGCCCTGTATTCCGCTATTAAGCCAAAATGTGGTTAAGCACCCGTAACCATACCGGGAGTTTTTTGCCCAGTGGGTAGTTTTTGGTAGGGCATTTGCGGGTGCCTGCGGGCGGTTGGCTTTATAAAAACAAAATAAAATTGTTTTATTTCAGTTTATTAGATCGAAATCTGATCTTGGCACAAACTTCGCTTAAGCTTATCCCGAACGCGTTTCCTGTCTCGCGTGCGTTCGCAAGTCAGCTTGCGGCCCGGTGGTTTTGCCGGGCCGCAGCTTTCGCGTAACGGAGAATTTTATGGCCAATGCTCACCCCCGCCGGATATGTCGCGCAGCGCTGGAACCGGGTATGCGCCTGCTGATCTTGTTGCGCGTGTTGTTTTTGCCCGCGTTTGTGGGGTTGATGTTTGGCGCGGGCCCCGCTGCCGCGCTCTCGCGGATCAAGGATCTGGCCTCCATGGAGGGCGTGCGCGAAAACCAGCTCGTTGGCTATGGGCTGGTAACCGGGCTTAATGGCACGGGCGATTCGCTCAATAATTGCCCGATGACCCGCCAATCGCTGCAAGCGATGATGGAGCGGCTGGGGGTCAATACGCGCGGGGCCAATATGCGCACCGCCAATATGGCCGCTGTGATGGTCACGACCAATCTTGGCGCTTTTGCCACGCAAGGCACGCGTATCGATGTCACGGTTTCGGCCATGTGCGATTCGAAATCGTTGCAGGGGGCAACCTTGCTTGCCACCCCGCTTTTGGGCGCCGATGGCGAGGTTTACGCTGTCGCGCAAGGCTCGCTGGCGATTGCCGGGTTTTCCGCAGAGGGCGAGGCGGCAAAAATCACGCGCGGCGTGCCAACCGTTGGCCGGATCGCCAATGGCGCTTTGATCGAGCGCGAGATTGATTTCAAGCTGGGGGCGCAGCAAAATTTGCGTCTGGCCCTGCGCAACCCGGACTTAACCACCGCGCGGCGCATTGCAGCCGCGATCAATGATTTTCTGGGCGGGGATTCTGCGGAACCAACCGATCCTTCCACGGTTTCCATACAGATTCCTAAAAACTATCGCGGCAATATGATCCGTTTGCTGACCGAGGTGGAGCAGTTGCGGGTCGAGCCCGATCAACGCGCCCGGGTGGTGGTGGATGAACGCTCGGGGATTGTCGTGATGGGCAAGGATGTGCGGGTGAGCCAGGTTGCGGTCGCGCAGGGCAATCTTACCGTTACGATTTCCGAACAGCCAGAGGTCTCGCAACCCAACCCGTTCGGGCGCGGGGAAACCGTGGTCGTGCCGCGCACCGGTATTAGGGTTGAAACCGACGAGAAGAAAAAACTCGCCATTGTGAAAGACAGCGTTTCCCTGCGTGAGCTGGTCGATGGTCTCAACGCGCTCGGCGTTGGCCCGCGCGATCTGATCTCGATCCTCCAGACCATCAAGAGCGCGGGTGCGCTGCAAGCCGATATTGAGGTGATGTGATGCCCGGCTTTGCCCTCAACGCTTCTGCCCCTGCTTTGCGCTCGCTTTCAAGCGCGCCGGGTGCGGCGGGGCGCACCTCTCCCTCGCTTGCCGCGCTTCAGATCGCGCAAGCCAAGCGGCAGGGGGTGTTGCCCAAAAACGCGGCTGTTAATCCCAAAGCGTGGAGCACCGCCCAAGGGCTGGAGGCGAATTTCTTCCAGACTATGGTGGGCGCCATGTTCGAGGGCGTGAAGGGCGATGGCCCGATGGGGGGCGAGGGCTCCGGCCAGGAGGCCTGGCGCTCTATGATGATCGAAAATTTTGGTCAATCCCTTGCCGCCAAGGGGGGCGTGGGCCTCACCCCGGCTATTTATCGTGAAATGTTGCGTATGCAGGAGTCTAAAGCGTTATGAGTGAAGCCCTTTTGCGTCAATCCCCCCGCCCCGTGGAAGCTCGGTTGCGTATCACCACGCGTGAGGAGGCCGAAAGGCTGGTTGCCTCGGCGCTGGCGGCGCTCGATGCGCTTCAGCCTTTGGTAGAGCGCGAAACCACTTTGTTGCGGCTTGGCAAGGTGCGGACGGCCTTGGGCGACAGCTTGGCCAAAAACGAGGCGGCGCAAACCTATACGCGCCTGCTCGAACGGCTCAAGGCGAATGCGATCGCTTTGGGGCGTTTTGCGCCTGAAAATCTGGCTGAATTGCGCAGCCGACATGAAGGATTTTCGGAGGCGCTCCAGTTGAATATGGCGGTGATCGCCACCGCGCGCACGGTTTCTGAAGGGATTTTGCGCGAACTCGCCCACCAGTTGGGGGGGAACGCTGCACCCAAAACGTATCACCGCGGCGGCATTCAGCGCAAGGCGGGCACTTTGCCGCTGAGTGTTTCGGTTGTAAGCTGAAGGGGCGAGTGCAGGCCTGCCTCTTTCGCCGGTTTGGCCCTTGCGCCTAGATGTGTTTTCGGGGTTCAGAAAAGCGGATTAGAAGCAGGTTTGTATGCGTGTTTTGCGTGCATTTCATGCCGCTTTTGCTACAATCAGCGCATGAAAACCATGCTCCCTCCCCGTTTCCTGCGGCTGCATGCCGCTGATAACCTCTTGATCGCGCTCGATCTTTTGGCGCCTGGCAGCGCGCTGGAGCCTGGGGTTGTCGCAAGCGAGCGCATTATGCGCGGCCATAAGGTTGCCGCGTGTGCGATTCCTC
Source organism: uncultured Methylobacterium sp. (assembly GCA_964526275.1). Lineage (GTDB taxonomy): Bacteria > Pseudomonadota > Alphaproteobacteria > Rhizobiales > Beijerinckiaceae > Rhabdaerophilum. The sequence continues at coordinate 6,697 of CAZGKS010000013.1, forward strand.
AGGGAACCACTCTTCGCAAATTCGGCCAGATTATCGGCGTCGCAACCAGCGATATTGCCGCCGGGGCGCATGTCCATAGCCATAATCTGGGCATGCCTCCCCAGCAAAATTCCGGCGAATATGCTGATTTTACACAAGATGATGCGCGGGATGGGCGCCAGGATACGGCACCGGATACCGGGGCGGAGTCCGCGCAAGCCTTGCCGGTTCCGGCTTTTTTCGAGGGGTTTTTGCGGGCCGATGGCAAGGTCGGTACGCGCAATTATCTGGCGATTTTAACTTCGGTCAATTGTTCTGCCTCGCTGGCGCGTTTTATTGCAGAAGCGGCCAGTAAATTGGGATTGCTTGAGAATTTCCCGAATATCGATGGGATTATCCCGCTGACCCATTCGGGCGGCTGCGGGCTCGATACGCAGGGGGAAGGGTACGAAATTCTTCAACGCACACAATGGGGTTACGCGACAAATCCGAATATCGGTGCGGTGCTGATGGTCGGGCTTGGCTGCGAAGGGTTTCAGATCGCCCGCTGGAAAGAGCGCTACGGCATTGTTGAATCCGAGCGCTTCCGTTCGTTGATTCTCCAGGAGAGTGGCGGAACAAAACAGAGTATTACCAAGGGTTTGGAGTTTGTTCGCGCCATGCTCCCTGCGCTGGATAGTGTGTGCCGGACCCCGCAATCGGCCGCGCATTTAACGTTGGGGTTGCAATGCGGGGGGTCGGATGGGTATTCCGCTTTGACCGCCAATCCAGCGTTGGGGTTGGCTGCCGACCGGTTGATCGCGGCGGGCGGAACCGCTATTTTATCTGAAACGCCAGAGGTTTACGGGGCAGAGCATTTGCTGTATGCTAAAGCCTCTCCCCAGATCCGCGCGGCTTTGCGGGCGCGGCTTGTTTGGTGGGAAGCCTATACCAAGCGTAACGCTATGGAAATGAACAACAATCCGTCTCCAGGCAATAAATTGGGCGGGCTGACCACCATTTTGGAAAAATCGCTGGGGGCGGTTGCCAAAGCCGGGTCTACTCCGCTCAAGGCGGTGTATGAATACGCCGAAATTGTGCACGAAAACGGCCTCGTTTTTATGGATACGCCGGGCTATGATCCGGTATCCGCAACGGGTCAAGTCGCTGGAGGGGCTAATCTTTTAGCCTTTACAACCGGGCGCGGTTCCGCCTTTGGCTGCAAGCCGACCCCCTCGCTCAAGCTGGCGACCCATAGCGCGCTGTTCCAGGCAATGCCGGACGATATGGATATTAATTGCGGGGATATTCTGGAAGGGGTGTCCTTGGAAGATAAAGGGCTGGAAATATTCAATAAATTGCTCCGTGTTGCTTCTGGCGAACCCACCAAATCGGAAACCTTGGGGTATGGGGAAGCGGAGTTCATTCCGTGGCAGATTGGCGCTGTGATGTAATCGGTGCGCCAGAAAATGTGTTGTGTGTCGCCCAAATCTTGCTTCAAGAAAACGCAATAATGATTTTTATATCCTACACTTAATGCGTGTTTGATATCCAGCGCGCTATTTGGGTGAGAACCTGTTGGCTGGCCGTATCCAGCGCGTGCGCGGGGTTCTCGCCTGCGGGCGTACGGGCAGAAAAAACCTGCCCGCCCAAAACTTTACCGCTGTGATCGTCGATCATACGCAGCCCGATTGTGACAACCGCTTCGCTGCTCGCCGCATCGATCTCGAACGCACGAATGTCGAGTGTTACATGCCGTGTGGGCGATAAACGTTCTCCCGGTTTGCCGACGGACGCTATTCTTCCGCCATTTTCAAGGGTTTGCACCAAACGGGCTTGCAGTAGACGCGGCAGGCGGTCTGCCCATTGCAGATCGGGCACGAACCCGAGCGTTCCCTCCCGCGTGCGGATAACAAGACGTGTGGAATCATAGGCTTGCAGGACATTGGGCTCAGAGATGATCACGAGGCCCCGCCCTTTGCCCAATTGCAGATTTTGTGCGGCGGAAAGGTCGTAGGTGGTCGGGGCTGGGGTTGAGCAGGCTGCCAGAACCAGCGGCATGATTCCCCATAAAAAACAAATGGATCCGTATTTTTTGAAATTCTTGTGCGTTTTCATGGGCGATATTCCGGCATGGCGGGGCGGTTGCCGAGCAAAAGCTGCTGCGGATTACGCTCAAAGTTGCGCGCAGCGCGGGAGAGATCGCCCACAGCGCGCCGCGTTTCGGTGGAGAGCGCCTCCAGATCGCGCAGCCCAGGGCCTGTAAAGCGGTTGATACCTGCGGTGATTTCCATGGTGCGTTTATCGAGGTTAAGGGCAAGAAGCCGAATAGCTTTTGCCGTTTCGGCAATTTCATTCAGGGCACCGGTGGCAGCGCCATTTTGGCCCTCGCCGAAAAATTTCTCCGCCCCCGCCATGACATTTTGCAACCGGGCGGAGGCCTCGCTTACGCGTTGTGCGGTCAGCGAGGCATCGGTGAGTATACGGTCGACATTGAGCGCATTGCGGCCAAGAACGTCTGAAAATTTGGAAGCACCTTCAAGCGTTTGATTGAGTTTTGCTGCATCAATCGCCCGCGCAAGATTACCGACATCGACCAAGGTGCGGTCAAGCTGTGCGGCAGAACCCTTGAGGGAAGCGACCAGCGCGCCGGTATCATCGAGCATGGTGCCGACGCTTTGCTGGCGTGAGCCCAAAGCTTCGGAAAACTTGGAAACATTTGTAATGGCAGTGTTAATGGCCTGCGTATCGACGGTTTTGACAATCGCTTCTGCGGAATCGACAAAGCGTTCCAGCCGCGTGCTCAGGGTGCCGACTTTCTGGCTCATTTCGCCAATATTGGCCATGAAGGCACTGATATTGGAGGCGTTATCGGATAAAGCGCGTGAAAAAGCCTCCACATTGCGCACGGTGGCAACCACCGACCCTTCCGATTGCGCCAAAACGGCATCCGCGCGGGAGAGAACCGAATCAACTTTGCCTGCAAGTCTTTGAACGGTTTCCATAATGTCTTGATAATCAGACCGATCAGCATAGACAATGGGGGAGGCGTTTTTATCGAGCGTTGTGAGTTTGGGGGCATTGGCGTCCCCGCCATTCAATTGCACGGAAGCCACGCCGGTCAGGCCCTGATATTCGAGCCGGGCGCGGGTGTCAGAGCGCATGGGGGTGGTTTGCTCCACCTGGATGGTGCCGACAACCTTGCCAGGATCCGAGGGTAAAATCTCCAGTTTCACCACTTCGCCCACCGGCAAGCCATTGAAACGGACAACTGCGCCGCGGGTCAAGCCGGAGACGGAACCGGAAAATACGATCCGATATTCAAGCCGGGTCGATTGATCGCCGCTTTTGGCAAACCACAGCACGAAAGCAAAGATCAAGGCGATAACACCGAGCGTGAACAGGCCGACCAAGGTGTAATTGGCTTTACTCTCCATGGTTTGGGTCTCCATGGTGGGGTGTTGGGTTACTTGTTCGGGGAGCCGTTATACCGGAGGGGGCCGGGTCTACTGCGGAAGGGGTAACCGCTCCGGCCTGAAATTTGCCGGTGCCGTGTGTTCTGGTCTGCGGCCGCATCATCAACCCCGAAAAATAATCCTTCAGCCAAGGATCGTCATAATGCATCATGGCGGCCAGATTGCCTTGCTGGAGCACTTTGCCGCCGCCAAGGGCCACGATCCGTGTACAGATTCGCGCCAGACTGTCGAGATCATGCGTTATCATAAACACGGTGAGGCCCAAAGTCTTTTGCAACGTGACGATCAGTTCATCAAAGGCGCGCGCGCTGATCGGGTCAAGCCCGGAGGTGGGTTCATCGAGGAACAGGATGTCCGGATCAAGCGCCAGCGCGCGCGCCAGGGCGGCGCGTTTGATCATGCCGCCGGAGAGTTCGGAGGGGTAACGCGCGGCCGCCTCTGGCTTTAGCCCAACCAGATCGAGCTTCACCATCGCCATTTCTTTCAACAGCTTGGGAGACAGGTCGAGATATTCGCGCATCGGGAATTCGATATTTTGTTGTACGGTGAGGGAGGAAAACAGCGCCCCTTGCTGGAACAAAATGCCCCAGCGTTGTTCGATCGCGCGGCGCTCGGCTCTGCTGGCGGTGCGCAGATCCTGTCCGAAGACGGAAATTTCGCCGCGTTGCGCCGCAATCAACCCGACGATGGTGCGCAGCAGCACCGATTTGCCGGAGCCCGAAGCGCCAATAACCCCAAGAATTTCACCCCGCTGGACCGTGAGCGACAAGCCATCGAGTACCTTGCGGGGGCCAAACCCGACGGCCAGATCGTGCAGAACGATCACCTCCTCGCCATAGGGGGTGGGCTTGGCGGCAAGCCTGCGGGCGGCACGAAAAAATTTGCGCATCTGCTAAGCCCTAATAATTGATCGTGGCAAAGAGCATGGCAAACAGGCCATCGACCACAATGACCACGAAAATCGATTTGACAACCGAGGCCGTGGTATGCGTGCCAAGGCTTTCTGCGCTTCCGCGCACGGCAAACCCTTCCGTGCACGCAATGATGCCGATCACCAGCGCCATGAACGGCGCTTTGAGCATGCCCACCAGAAACGTGTTCATGCCGATAATATCGTGCAGGCGCTGCAAGAAAATGTCCAGGCTCATGCCGCCATAGACCACGGCGACCATGGCCCCGCCAGCAAGCGCTGCAACCGAAGACAGGAAGGTGAGAAGCGGCAAGGCCAGCAACAAAGCGAGCAGGCGCGGCAAGACCAGCACTTCCACCGGATCGCGCCCCATGGTTTGCAGGGCGTCGATCTCCTCGCGCATTTTCATGGAGCCCAGTTCGGCGGTAAACGAAGAGCCCGAGCGTCCGGCGATCATGATGGCGGTCAGGAGCACAGAAAGCTCGCGCAGCACCAGAACGCCCAGCAAATCAGCGACAAAATGCACAGAACCGAGGGGTTTTAGCTGAAAAATGGATTGTTGGGCGATGATCGCCCCAACCAAAAACGAGATCAGCATGACAATGGGCACGCCGCGCAAGGCGACCCTTTCCACCTGCATGGTCACGGCCGCCAACCGCATCGGCACGCGCCCGATCAGCAGGCGCGCAAACCCGGTTATTACCGCGCCCAGCAGGCGCACCCCTTCCATGACGTTGTGGCTGATGGTGTAGATGGTTTCTCCCAGATCATAGACCAGGGCTTCCAGACCTTCGCGCTCCTTGCGGGGAGGGGCTTGTTCTGGCGCTTGGCGGATACGGTGCAACAGCAGGGTATGGCGGGGGGAGAAGCCCTCCAGTGTGGGGATAAAGCTTTTTTGGACCAGGTTCTCTTCCAGGGTGTGGATGAGCACGGCGCCTAAAGTGTCGAGTGTATGGATCGCGCGGCCATCGATCACGACCGATTGGGTTTCAGGGGAGAGGGTGAGCGGGGCGTTGTGAACAAAAGCCTCCAGCCGGGCGGCTTCACGGGCGACCCAATCGCCTGTCAGGCGCAGGCATTGAGAGGGGCTATCGCCATAAAAATGTGCGTTTGCTGCCATCACGCCGGATCTCGCTACGTTTCCTTAAAGAATTTGAGCGAAAACAAGGTAAATATCCCTTCACCATGTTGCCAAGAGTGTTCCCATGAGCCAGACAGCCGCTGCAAATTCTCCGGATTTTGGTTATGAGCAAATTGAGGCTGCCGTCAAGGAAACTGCGCGGGGGCGCCAGTTTCTGGAAGAATATGGGCGGCGCAACCGCAACACGGATACGCTGGCGGTAATGCGCGCGCTGTCCACGCTCCACAACGCTTTGCTCTCGCTGCATTATCAACGCAATGCGGATAAACCCTTGGCTCCCATCCAGATCACGCCGCCACCCCCGCTACAGGAAGGGTGGATGGCGCGGGAGCAAACCATTGTGCGCACGACCGGCGTTGTGCGCTCGCTTATCGAGTTTCTCGGGCTGCGCCAGCGCGATGAAAAAGCGGTCGAGCGGATTTATGAGGCGCTGGATCTGATTGATCGCAATACCCGGATTGGCGCGCAACGCCAGATCGAGGCCAAGGCGCTCAAGGAAAAAGCGGATGCGATTGCCGCGCATTTGCAGCAAACTGCCAAACCGGCACAGCCTCGCCCGGCAGCGGCTTCGTCAGCGCCTGCGGCAGCTTCGCAAGCGCCTGCGGCAGCTTCGCAAGCGCCTCAACCGCAAGCCCAGACCGGAGGCCCGGCTTCTGTGCCGCGCCCGCTCGCGGCAGGACCCGCCGCGCCGCAAGGGGTTGCGCGCGATACATCCCCCAATTTAACGCAGCACAATGCGCAGCTTCAGGCTTCTGTTGCGCAAGCGATTGGCCAAGGAACGGGCATGGAGACCGGTGCCAAGGCCCCCCCTTCTGCTCAACCGGCCGCAAGCGCGCCCCAAGCCGGGAGCGCACCCCAAGCAACCGCGCGCACCGGGATGAGCGCCGCTTTGCCCGCCAACGAAGGCAGCGCGAAGCCAGAAGGCAGCGCGAAACTGGAAAGTGTTCCTGATCTTGCCAAAATCGCTTCTGCAGGGGATTTTGAGGCTGAGAAAACCAGCGCGCAAATGGTTGGGGAGATTTCCCCAGCGGTGGCAGGGGCCGAAGAGGGGGCGCCGCCTCCGGAAGGCGGCGAAGCTGAAGAGGGCGGCGCGCGCCCCTTGCAAGTGCGTGTGCGTCAATTTGCTGAAAAACACGGTATTCTGGCAACGCCTGCCGTGTCCGTGCCCGTGTTCGGCAAGATCAAGAGCCACGGGACCCCCTGAAACCGGCGGCGGTCTGGAGCTGGTTTACGTTCCTATTCGCTGCGCTATCTGTTGCGCTTGCCGGGTGTTTTTCGCTTGATCGGTGGTGTATCTGCCGTATGCTGGCCCGGTTGCCGGAAAGGTGTTTTGCGCGGCCTTCCCCTATGAAAGCGGCGGGGTTATGCGTTTTTGCGCAACATAGGCGGTGATCCTGCACGGTGCGGCACCGGTTTGTTCGTTTGGATGCGCCATGCCTGATCCTGCTCCTTCGCCGGTTGATGATGCCCAGGTGCTGCCACCTTCTGTCTTGCCTGGGGTTGCGTTCAAGCTCGCTTCAGCCTTTGCTTTTTCGTGTATGGGGGCAAGCGTCAAGCTGCTGGAACAGGCCAGTGCGGGGGTGAATTTGTTCCCGGTCGGGCAGGTGGTGTTCGCGCGCTCGTTTTTTGCGCTTCTGCCGGTTTTTATCTGGATGGCGCTGGTGGGTAAACTCCGGACGGCTTTTACGACCACCAATCGCTGGGGGCATATCAAACGCGGGTTGGTTGGGTCTGGCGGTATGTTTTTCGGCTTTGCCGGGCTGGCGCTGTTGCCCTTGTCGGATGCGACCGCGATTGCCTTTGCCGCGCCGCTTTTCAGTGTTGTTCTGGCCGCGTTGCTGTTGGGCGAGGAGGTGCGGCTTTATCGCTGGAGCGCGGTGCTGATCGGGTTTTGCGGCGTAATCATCATGTTGTGGCCGCATCTTAGTGCCGAAGCCTTGAGTGCGGCAGGCTCCAACCAGCATGCCAAAGGGGCGTTGTTTGCGCTTACCGGCGCGATTTGCGCCGCTTTTGCGATGATCGAGGTGCGTAAACTCACCGCGACCGAAACAACCGCCGCGATTGTCACCTATTTCTCGCTGATCACGACCACGTTTGGTTTTATCTCGATTTTGGCTGGCGCGCTCAACCCCGATTGGGCGTGGCGTACGCCGACCCTTGTTCAGGGGGTTCTGCTCATCCTGACCGGGGTTCTTGGCGGGTTTGGCCAGATTTTCCTGACCGAAAGCTATCGCCGCGCCCCCGCTTCGGTGGTTGCGCCGTTTGATTATACGGGCATGGTGTTTGCGATTTTCTGGGGATATTTTCTGTTTGGCGCATTGCCTGATACGCTGGTGGTGATTGGCGCGATCATTGTGTGCAGCAGCGGTATTTTTGTGCTGTGGCGCGAGCGCAAACTGGGGATTGACCGCGCCCGCCAGCGCGAGGCGAGCGCTGAACGCGCGGTATAGGTAGGGCGCCTACACGGTTTGGGATAATTCTGCGGCCAGAAACGCGCGCAACGGCGCTTCCTCGATGCCTTTGGCAATGAAGCTCTGGCCGATCCCGCGGGCCAGAATGAAGGTCAACGCGCCGCCCGAGACTTTTTTATCTTGCCTTATCGCGGCAACCAACGTTTCCACATCCGGCATGGGGCCCGGCAGTTGCGCCAGACGGGTGGGCAGGCCAGCGGCGCGCAAATGCGCTTCAACCCGCTCCACTTGTGCGGGAGGGCACAGCCCCAGATACGCGGAAAACCGGAAGGCTTGCGCCATGCCGATCGCCACGCCTTCGCCATGGACCAGGCGTTCGGAATCGTAATCGACATACGCTTCGAGCGCATGGCCAAAAGTATGCCCCAGATTAAGCAAGGCGCGATCGCCGGTCTCGGTTTCATCCCGCGCGACAATCGCCGCTTTGGCGGTGCAGGCGGTGGCAATGGCTTGGGCGCGCTCTGCGCCGCCGCCGATGACGCCTTTGAAGGCGCCGGCCTCCAGCCACGCAAAGAAATCCGGCTGGTTGATCAATCCATATTTGACCGTTTCGGCGTAACCGGCACGCAAATGCCGGTGCGAGAGCGTATCGAGGATATGGGTATCGGCCACAACCAAGGCGGGTTGATGAAATGCGCCGACAAGGTTTTTGCCCAAGGGGGAATTGATGCCGGTCTTGCCGCCGACCGATGAATCAACTTGTGCAAGCAGCGAGGTGGGCACCTGCACAAACGGCATGCCGCGCCGGGTAATGGCGGCCGCAAAGCCAACCAGATCGCCGATCACCCCTCCGCCCAGCGCGACCAAGCAATCGCGTCGTTCCAATCTGGCGGCCAGGGTTGCTTCAACGACCTGTTCAAGAAAGCCCCAGGCTTTGGTTTTCTCGCCCTGCGGGAGAATGAGCGTGTGGACATCGAACCCCTCCAGCGCGGCTTTGGTGCGGTCGAGATACAGGGGGGCGACGGTTTGATCGGTGACGATAAGGCAGGCGCGCGCCTTTAAAACCGTGCGCAATTGCGGGCCAAGCTGCCCGATTATGTCCTGGCCGATGAGAATATCGTAGCTGCGCCCGGCCAGATCGACCCGCACGCAGCGGGTTTCGGGGTGCGCAAGGTTTGCAGCGCCCAAGGCAGCCGGAAGGGGGTCAGCCATGCGAGGCATCCTTTTGTGTTTTTTGAGCGGGTGTCGCCTCGCCCGCAGGTGTATCCAAGGGGGGGGCATCCAAAGGGGGCGCGGCCAAAGCGGGGGCGTTGAGAGCATGCGGCTTACCCGCAAAATCCGGCACGGCCTTCCGGGGTAGCAGATTGGCCGGGTCGGTTTGGGGCCAGGGGTCGGAGGGTAAGGGGTCGGTTTGGGATAAGGGGCGGGTTTGTGCCAAATAGCGCGTCAAAGCTTCGAGAACCGTGGCCAGC
>CAZGKS010000014.1:0-4011 GCA_964526275.1 uncultured Methylobacterium sp.
CCCTATCGCGCCGCCGCCCTCGACAACCGGAGCACGCCATGAGCCTCAAACTGGGCTGTATCGCCGATGATTATACCGGCGCCTCGGATCTGGCCAATATGGTGCAAACCAACGGCCTTGCCACCGTGCAGACCATTGGCGTGCCTTCCCCGGCTTTGCGTGCCGCGCTTGGGCAAACCGAAGCCTTGGTGATCGCGCTTAAAATCCGTTCTGTCCCCGCGCAAGAGGCGGTTGCAAAAGCGCGGGCGGCGGCGGATTTTCTGCGCCAGCAGGGCGCAAGCCATATCCTGTATAAAATCTGCTCGACCTTCGATTCCACCGATACCGGGAATATCGGCCCGGTGCTGGAGGCCTTGAGCTTGCCGGGGGAGAGCGTGATCGTCACCCCGGCTTTTCCGCAAACCGGGCGCACGGTTTATAAGGGGCATTTATTCGTGAACGGCGTGCCGCTGCACGAAAGCCCGCTCAAGGATCACCCGCTCAACCCCATGCACGATTCCAACCTTGTGCGCGTGCTGGCGCGCCAGAGCACGGCACCGGTTGGCCTGCTCGATTGGGATAAGCTCACGAAGGGGCCAGATGAAGCGGAGGCTTATCTGGCAAGCCTGGCCGCGCAGGGGGTGCGCGCGGTGATCTGCGACGCCGTGAGCGCGGCAGATCTGGAGATTTTGGGCAAAATCGCCGCCAGGAGCCGCTTTTCGGTCGGCGCATCCGGGCTTGGCTTGGGCCTTGCGCGCGCGTTGCGGGATCCAAACGCGCAAGGGCATCCATACCCTCAAGGACATCCATATTCTCAAGGGCATCCACACCCAGCGGGGGAGGGGGGCGCAATCCAAACGCGGCAGGTCAACCCGCCGCAAGCTAAAACGGGGGAAGCGCCCAGCCCGCTTTCTGCCCAAGCGCCTTCTGCCCAAACCCAAGCACCAGCCCAAGCCGCCATACCCTTCCCTCGCAGCGCGTGCCTTGTCGGCTCGTGTTCGGCGGCAACCTTGCGCCAGATCGCGGTGGCGGAGGCTTCCATGCCCGTTTTGTGGCTCGATCCCCAGGCTCTGCTGCCCCAAGCCTTGTTGCCGCAGGCGCTGGCGGGGGAAACCTTGCTCACCCTCTTGCCAGAGACCGCGCGCGTGCTGGCCTTGGCCGCCAAACACCTCCTCCAAGGCCCGGTTTTGATCGCCGCCTCCCAACCGCCCGATCAGGTACGCGCGCTGCAGGCCCGTTACGGGCGCGAAGCAACGGGCGCAGCGATCGAGCACGCCTTGGCGGGGTTGGCCGAAGGCTTGGTCGCGCTTGGCGTGCGGCATTTAGTGGTTGCGGGCGGCGAAACATCGGGCGCGGTGGTCGATCGTCTGGGGCTGGAAGCCTTCCGTCTGGGCGCCGAAATCGCCCCCGGCGTGCCGGTCATGACCACCCTTGGCGCGCGCCATGCCGGGCTTAAAGTTGCGCTTAAATCGGGTAATTTCGGCGGCGAGACCTTTTTTACCGATGCGCTGGCGCATCTGCACGCCCCCCTATGCCCCCCCATAAAACAACCGCCCCCATAAAATACAGGAGAAAACGATGCGTCTGGCCGGAAAAACCCTTATCATCACCGCCGCCGCACAAGGGATTGGCCGCGCGGTTGCCCTGGCCTGCGCGCGAGAGGGGGCGCAGGTTCATGCCGTTGATCTCAACGCTGCCCTGCTGGAAACCTTATGCGCGCAAGCCGCTGCGGCTTCGTGCCCACCCATCACGCCGCATCCGCTGGATGTCACCGATGCCGCCGCCATCCGCGCCTTTGCCGGGCAGGTTGGCGCGCCCGATGGCCTGTTCAATTGCGCCGGCTTTGTCCATCATGGCTCGATCTTGGAATGCTCGGAGGAAGATTGGGATTTCAGTTTTGACCTCAATATCCGCGCCATGTATCGGCTCACCAAGGCCTTGCTGCCTGGCATGCTGGAGCGTGCGCCCAAAAGCGGTGCCAGCATCGTCAATATGGCCTCCATGTGCTCCTCGATCAAAGGGTTTCCCAACCGCTTTGTCTATGGTACCACCAAGGCGGCGGTGATTGGGTTCACCAAAGCGGTTGCGATGGATTTCGTGCGCACCGGTCTGCGCTGCAATGCGGTATGTCCGGGCACGGTGGATACGCCCTCCTTGCGCGGGCGCATTGCCGCCAGCCCGGACCCCGTGCAGGCGCAAAAAGATTTCATCGCCCGCCAGCCGATGGGCCGCCTTGCCGGGGTGGAAGACATCGCCCCCCTGCTGGTGTATCTGCTCAGCGATGAATCGCGTTTTGTCACCGGCCAGGCGCTCTCGGTCGATGGCGGCGTGACAATTTAGGGATAGACCGGCCTATAGAGATAGCCCCTACAGAGAAAAACAGCAGGAACCTTTGTGCCGGCGCCCTTATGCCTGCGCGTTTGAGCGTGTGCAAATTTGGCGTGGGCTCTTGCACTTCTTGCGCGCGCTGCCTATGGATAGCGTGCCAGCCTGGGGCTGCTTGGTGGAACTGGTAGACACAAGGCACTTAAAATGCCTCGGGTTCGCCCGTGCGGGTTCGAGTCCCGCAGCGGCCACCACCAGGCTGGCATCTTTCCCCTTCGATTGTCGGTTACAAGCCTGTGGCGATAAGGGGGAGCGGGTATCGCTCATGCGCAGTTCTTGCGCGCCGCTTTATGCGCACGCGGCTCTCGGTTCTTTTGAGCAAACACCACCAAAACAACGCGATAGAGCGCGGTTTTTTGCCTCCGCCCCTTGCACCGCAGGCCGGGCCTGCGTAAAATTCCATTTTTACGCAAAAACCATTGCTCCTTGCCCGCAAGCCCGATAGAAGAGCCGCCATGCGCCCTTCGTCTATCGGTCAGGACGACAGCCTCTCACGTTGTAAAGACGGGTTCGATTCCCGTAGGGCGCGCCATCCCTTCTTACGTTCAGGATATAGCTGCCCCCCGTAGCCCGTTCAAGGCGGGGCCTCCCTTGTCGGGTGCGGTCGTGAAAATGGCGCGCCTTTGCGAGCAACCTTCCGGCTAGAGCGTGTCAGGTGACTCAATCTTCGCTGGAAACGCTCTAGATAAAAATAAGATCGTTCCGTTCAATGGCCTTATGCGTCAGCATCCAAAGCCATTGATCGTATCGAGGCTACAGCGCCAGACATACCGGCAATTGGTGCCCAACATATCTGCGCCTTGCTCTATGCCGTCCGCTTGCTTGTGGGGGGAAAGCTCGTTACGCTTGCACACCCTGCTGCTTGGGTTTGTCCCGGTGCTGATGGAGATACGCGTGTCCTCCCTGCGTTTTTCGCTCAATCCCCATATTGTGGGTATCGAAACCCCGCCCATTGCCCAGGCGCAGGCGTGGAAAGCGCGCTATGACGGCCGCGCGGGTCCGCTGATTGATCTGTCACAGGCCGTGCCGGGCACGCCGCCGCCGCCGCAACTGGAGCAGGCTTTGGCGCAAGCCGTGCCGGAAAGTTGGCGCTATGGCCCGATTTTGGGCGATACCGCCTTCCGCGCGGCCTATGCCGCGGATATGTCGCGCGTTTACGCCGCCCCGATAAGCGCCGATCACGTGGCCATCACGGCAGGGTGCAACCAGGCTTTTGTGGCGGCCATGCTGGTTCTGGCCGCGCCGGGCGATGCGGTTGTGCTGCCCGCCCCGTGGTATTTCAACCATAAAATGTCGCTGGATATGCTGGGCATTGAAGCGCTTATGCTGCCCTGCCGCGCTGAAAACGGCTTTGTGCCCACCCTCGCCGATGCGCAGGCCCTGCTGACCCCCAATACCCGGGCGATCGTGCTGGTCAGCCCCAATAATCCGACCGGGGCGATCTATCCTCCGGCGGTTATTGAGGCGTTTTATGCCGTGTGCGCCGAGCGGGGCATTGCGCTGGTGCTCGATGAAACCTACCGCGATTTTCTCCCCGGCGATACGCCCGCCCATAGCCTGTTTGCCCGCCCAGATTGGGGGCAAACCCTGCTCTCGCTCTATTCCATTACGATAGCAGATGCCCTCCCCGCCTTCCTCCGTGGCGAC
>CAZGKS010000014.1:4021-15901 GCA_964526275.1 uncultured Methylobacterium sp.
CTCGACCTTGGCGCGCTGGCGGCCCATCCTGATCTGTTGACCCAGATCACCAAGGTGCAAGATAACGTGCAGATCTGCCCGCCGCGTCTGCCGCAAGTGGCCCTATGCGAACAGATGGCGCCGCTTGTCGGCTATCGTGCGGCACAATCCGCGCTGCTTGGCGCGCGTAAACAGCGCTTTGAGGCGGCCCTTGTGGGGTGCAATGGCTGGCGCATTCTTTCGGCTGGGGCGTATTTCGCCTTTGTGGCGCATCCCGAACCGCATATGCCCGCCTTTAGGATGGCCGAAGCGTTGGCGCTTCAAGCCGGCATTGCCGTGCTACCCGGCAGTGCTTTCGGGCCGGATCTGGAGCCCTATTTACGCTTTGCCTTTGCCAATGTGGAAGATCGCGTTCTCGATCTTCTCCCCGCGCGCCTTGCCGCCTTCGCGCTCAGCTCGGTCAACGGCAAAAATTAATCGGCCAAAATTCAGCGGCCAAGCGGAAGGGAGGGCACATATATTTGCCCTGCCTGTCTTATGCGGATGGCTGATGCCTTATCCTTCAAGCCCCAGCATCAGGTGCAAATTCTGCACGGCGGCGCCAGAAGCGCCCTTGCCCAGATTATCGAGCCTTGCGACCAAAACCGCTTGCCCACGCTCCGCATTGCCGAACACGAAAAGTTCGAGAAGATTGGTATTGTTGAGATTTTCAGGCTCAACCCGCCCCTTCATCGCCGCCGTTTCGACTTCATTGGCTACCCGCACAAAGGCTTGCCCGGCATAATGCGCCGCCAGCACCGCGCGCAGGCTCTCAAGGCTCGTGCCGGGTTTAAGCGTATCCAGACACAGCGGCACGCTCACCAGCATCCCTTGCCGGAAACTCCCGACCGAGGGCACGAAAATCGGCATGCGCGTAAGGCCGGAATAGAGCGTGATCTCGGGCAGATGCTTATGTATCTGCGTGAGGCCGTAAAGCTCGAAAGCCGGTGCCTGCCCGCTTTCATGCGCTTCGATCAGGCTTTTTCCGCCCCCGGAATAGCCCGAAACCGCGTGGATCATCACCGGATAATCGGCGGGCATAACCCCCGCATCGACCAGCGGGCGGATCAACGCAACCCCGCCCGTTGGGTAACAGCCCGGATTGGTGACGCGTGCGGCCTGCGCAATCGCGGCCGGTTGCCCCGGGGTCAGCTCGGGCAGGCCATAGACCCAGCCGGGCGCAACCCGATGCGCGCTGGAAGCATCGATCAGGCGCGGGGCATCCGCGCCCATGCTGTGCGCCAAGGCGGCGGTTTCCTTGGCGGCGTCATCGGGCAGGCACAAGATCACCACATCGGCCTGCGCCATAAGCGCGCGCTTGGCCGCGACATCCTTGCGCTGCGCTTCAGGCAGGGAGAGCAGCTGGATACGCGCTTCCCCCGCCAGCCGCTCGCGGATCTGCAAGCCGGTTGTGCCCGCTTCGCCATCAATAAAAACGCCCGGTTTGTGGAAAACGCCGGGGATGTGCCCCGGTTTTGCGCTGTTCTGGGGTGCATCGCTCATGGGTTTTTACTCCGCTTGGTCGCTGAATGGAGGAAGAACGCAAACAAAATCCACGGCAGGAAAAACCCTGCCCCGGTGAGCAACAGCCCGGCAAACCGCCCCCATGCCGAAGCATCGGCCGCGTTATTGGCGAGCCAGGGCACCATCTGCACCAGCCCATAGGCGATCACGGGGGCTAGAAACGCCAGCAATCCCCAACGGATACGGGCGCCCAGCGGGCGGTGGTTTGCCAGCAAGATCAGCAAGGCAGGCAAAAAGATAAAGCTGAACGTCAATCCCAGAAGAAAAATCCGCATGGTTTGCATCCTTCTTGCGCATTTGCCCCGGCGGCATGGCGCGTAAGGCCATAAGGCTTCCGCGCCACCATACCCCCGTCCTTGCCATAAAAAAAGCCCGGCAGAGCCGGGCTTTCCTGTCGTCGCCAAGCGCCAATTAGCGCTTCGAGAACTGGAAGGACCGGCGGGCTTTGGCCTTGCCGTATTTTTTGCGCTCGACCACGCGCGAATCGCGCGTAAGAAAGCCACCCTTCTTGAGAATGCCGCGCAGTTCCGGCTCGAAATAGGTCAGCGCGCGCGAGATACCATGGCGCACCGCGCCCGCTTGTCCCGAAAGCCCGCCACCACATACCGTAACCATCACGTCATATTGGCCAACGCGGCTTGCGGCCACCAGCGGTTGGTTGAGCACGAGCCGCAGCACGGGCCGTGCGAAATAGACTTCCACCGCGCGGTCATTGACCACGATCTTGCCGGTACCCGGCTTGATCCATACGCGGGCCACGGCATCCTTACGTTTGCCGGTTGCATAGGCCCGACCTTGCTTGTCGAGCTTTTGCGTGCGTGCGGGGGCTGCATTTTGCGCCACGGCTGCATTGGGGTTGCCGCCAAGATCGGCGAGCGAAGAGAAAACCTCAGCCATGATTATCCAAGCCTCGTGTTTTTGGAGTTAAGGGCAGCGACATCCAGCGGTTGCGGCTGTTGCGCGTCATGCGGATGGGCAGCGCCCTTGTAAACACGCAGATTGCCAAGCTGTTGGCGACCCAAAGGCCCACGCGGAAGCATACGTTCCACCGCTTTTTCCACCACCCGCTCGGGGAAGCGTCCCTCCAGCAGGAAGCGCGCGGAACGCTCTTTGATACCGCCGGGAAAGCCGGTATGGTGATAGTAATTCTTCTGCTGGAGCTTGCGGCCGGTAAAGACCACCTTTTCCGCATTGATCACGATCACGTTATCGCCGCAATCGACATGCGGGGTAAAGGAGGGTTTGTTCTTGCCGCGAAGCCGCAGGGCAATCACCGAAGCCAGACGCCCGACCACAAGGCCGGTGGCATCGATGAGAATCCATTTCTTTTCGACCTCGGCTGGCTTGGCCACATAGGAGCGCGTGGCGGAAGTCAGGGCCTTCATGGTTTTCCTCAAAAAAGAACCCACGCCAAAACGCGCGGGCAGCGCAGGTTCTATAAGCCAAGGAAAACCCAAGGTCAATGGGGACGCGCTAAAAGAAAAACAATAAAAACACATGCAAAACAGTTAGATAATCAATGTGGTATTATTTTACCTCATTCTGGTTTCACCGCAGGCACCGAATACGTGCCGGTCACATGCGCGACCGGTTCTTCAACGCCGGGGGAATGGATCAACACTTCTCCCACGCATAAGCGCTTGCCGGCCTTGATCAACCGCGTATGCGCCAGCAGATCGCCGGGCTCCGGCTTGCGCAGAAAATGGATCGAAAGATTGGTGGTAACCGCCAAAGGCACGCGCCCCACGGTGGAGAGCACCGCGACATAGAGCGCAAAATCCGCCAAAGTCATCATGGCAGGGCCAGAGATCGTCCCGCCGGGGCGCAAATGGCGCGGATGCTCGTGCAGCCGCACGCGGCACGTGCCCCAGCTCAGTTCTTCCAGCGTGAGGGTGCGTCCGCCATAATGAATTTCCGGAAAAACCTCATCGAGATAGGTTTTCATCGCCTCCAGCGAGAGGGCAGGCGCACGGGCTGCAACACGCTGCGCTGCGAGGGCTTGAGCTGCGGAGGGGGGATCCATGGGGGAGGGATCCGCCGAGGCTTGAGCCGCCGGGGCTGGTGGTGTGGCGCTTTTTGGTCGCGATTCTTGGGTCATGACGTCACTTTCCTTTTCGGCACGATACAATCCGGCCCTGAAAATTCAAGCGGTCCGCGCGCAAGCGGCGCTACACACGGCGACAAGAAGGAAAATGAAGACAAGAAGGAAAAATGGCTCCTCGAGCTGGACTCGAACCAGCGACCATTCGATTAACAGTCGAACGCTCTACCAACTGAGCTATCGAGGAACACGACGCTGCCTTTAGCAAATTGGCGGCCCGATGCAATCCCGTTTAGCGGTCAGGGTGTAAAAAAATCGTAACCACCGGCAAATTAGTGTACAGGGAACATAAAAATCCACAGGCGATCGAATGCGCACTTGCGAAAGGGCGCATAGGCGGGCTATAGCGAGGGCGCAGCAGGGGCCTCGTGGCGGAGTGGTTACGCAGAGGACTGCAAATCCTTGTACGGGGGTTCGATTCCCTCCGAGGCCTCCATCCGCTGCCAGAAGGTTTACGGCCAGAGGTTTTTCCGCAAGAAGGTTTACGGCCAGCGCGGAGCCTGTGGATCTTGACGTTTCCGGGGCCAGGGTGGGTGCAACGTGTGTTGCCCAAAAAATCGCGCCAAAAAGCCGCGCCAAGAAACCGCTTCAAGAAAACCGCTTCAAGAAACCGCCTCCCGAAAGCCTGAAGCTTCAGCCTGAAATTTCCCTCGAACAAATACCCCGCCCAGCCAAGCGCCCCCCAGTGCCCCCCCGCCAAGCCGCCTTGGAACAAGCTCGGCGGCCCAAAATAGCGCGCCCTGCCCGTTTTTTAGTGGGATCGTTTGCGCCTTTGGCGCATAATTATGTGCACTTTTCGGTTGGGTGCTTCTGTGCTGGGCACTTTCCTGTTATGCGCCTCATTCTTGTGTGTTTTTTGTCGGAATACGCCCCATGCTGATCAACCCGCCTTCTCCCCCCTTGTTGCGCTGGCGCGCGGGTATGCGGGCGCTTGCGCGCTCGCACCTTCGGGCGGTGCTGGTGCTGCTGGTGGTGGGGTTATGCGCGTTTCTGCCGGGGCAATTTGCGCTTCAACCCATGGATCGCGATGAGCCGCGCTTTGCGCAAGCCAGCAAGCAGATGCTTGAAAGCGGAGATTTTATCGATATCCGGTTCCAGCAAGAAGCCCGCCACAAAAAACCGGTCGGTATTTATTGGGCGCAGGCCGCCAGTGTGAGCATCGCGCAAGCCTTGGGCGTGGCCGATGCGCGCGAGCGGATCGGGTTTTACCGCCTCCCGTCCTTGCTGGGGGCGATCGGCATGGCGCTGGCGACCTATTGGGCGGGTCTGGCGCTTTTAAGCCGCCAAGGGGCGTTGCTGGCCGGTTTGGCGATGATGACCACTTTGGTGCTGCTGGGCGAAGCGCGGCTGGCGAAAACCGATGCGCTGCTGGGGGCTTTGAGCGCGCTCGGGCTCGGGTTTTTTCTGCGCGCCTATTTAAGTGCGCGCGCGCGCGATGTTTTTCCGCCCTTGTCCGCGCACAGCCTGCCGCTTTTCTGGGGCGTTGTGGGGCTGGCGGTGCTGATCAAGGGGCCGCTTTTGCCCTTGGTCATGGCGCTCTGCACCGTGGTTTTGTGGGTACGTGACCGCGATGCCCGCTGGTTTGGCCAGATGCGGCCTTTTAAAGGGCTGGTTCTGGTTGCTTTGATCGTGCTGCCCTGGCTGTTTCTGATACTTCTGAAATCTGGCAATGCCTTTTTAGAGGCCTCTGTGGGGCAGGATATGCTGGCGAAAATCGGCGGCGCGCAAGAAAAACACGGCGCCCCGCCGGGGGCGTATCTGGCGACCTTCTGGCTGGTTTTCTGGCCGCTGGCGCCCTTCGTGCTGCTGGTAGCGCCCTTTGCGTGGAAGGAGCGCCGCGATGACGGGGTTGCCCTGCTGCTCGCCTGGTTCGTGCCGTTCTGGCTAATCCTTGAGGCGGTGCCGACCAAATTGCCGCATTATCCGCTCCCGGCCTATCCGGCTTTGGCGCTGCTGGTGCTGCTGGCCGCGGAACGCGGCGCGTGGGCAACGGCGCGCTGGCTGCATTGGCTGGCCGCTTTTTTGCTGGTGCTGGTGCCGCTCGCGCTGCTTTTGATCGTCCCTGGCGTGTTTTTGCTGCTGGGCGAAGGTCGGCTGGAAGGGCGCGTGCCCTGGCTGGCCTTGCCGTTTTTGCTGAGCGGGCTTGCGCTCGCGCTGTTGGGGGCCCGTGCGCTGGTGGTGCGCCCGCGCCCGGTGCGGGCACTGGCCTTCGGGATAGCGGCGGCTTTGGCGCTTACCCCCGGCGTTCTGGCCTTTGGCTTGCCCAAGCTGGAGGCGTTGCGGCTCTCGCCGCGTCTGGCGCAGGCGGTCAAGGCGCAGGCGCTGGCCGCACAATGCGCAACGCTGGAGGTTGCCAGTGCGGGCTATCACGAACCCAGCCTGGTCTTTTTGGTGGGAACCTCTTTGCGTCTGACCAATGGACACCATGCGGGCGCGTTCCTGGCGGAAGGGGCGCAGCTGCGCGCGCCTCATTCCGCGAAGGCATGCCGCATCGCGCTGGTGGAGCGGGCGCATGAAGAAGCCTTTTTGAGCCAATATCCGGCAGAGGCAGCCTTGCGCCTGCGCGGGGTTAATCTCAATGCGGCCATCGACAAAACCGGGCGCTTGCGCGTGCTCGATCTCGGCGTATATGTGCAGCGTCCATAAACCAGCGTCCATAAACAAGGCGATTCGCGTGTCCCAAGCTCCTGACGTTCCTTCGCGCTCTATTGATGTCTCGGTGGTGGTGCCGCTTAAAAACGAGGAAGGCAATGTCGCCCCCTTATTGGCCGAGATTGTCACAGCGCTCGATTTTTACGTAAGCCAACCTGAAAAATTCGCTTCATGCGCGCAAGCAGCCGCTTCCGGGCAGGCGCAGGCCCTTGCAAACCAGCCCGCGCCGGGCAATCCTACCCCCGCCCCCCCGCAAACCTATGAGGTGATTTTCATCGACGACGCTTCGAGCGATGAAACCGCCGTTATTGTGCGTAATTTGCAAGCCAGCTACCCTGTTGTGCGGCTGTTGCGGCATCAGACCGGCGGTGGACAATCGGCGGCCATCCGTTCCGGCGTGCAGGCCGCGCACGGGCGGATAATCGCCACGCTCGACGGCGACGGACAAAACGACCCCGCCTTCCTGCCCGCCATGATCGCTAAACTCGAAGCCGGGGGCGGGCAGGTCGGGCTGGTGCAGGGCCAGCGGGTCGGGCGCAAGGATACGCCGTTCAAGCGCCTGCAATCGCGCATCGCCAACGCCGTGCGCGGCGCCCTGCTGCGCGATGGCACGCGCGATACCGGGTGCGGGCTCAAGGTTTTCTGGCGCAGCACCTACCTCGCCCTGCCTTATTTTGATGCGCTGCACCGGTTCATGCCGGCCTTGGTTGTGCGCGAGGGGTTTACGATCGCCCACCATGATGTGCGCGACCGCCCGCGTGGCAGCGGCGAATCGAAATATGGGTTCTGGGGGCGGTTACGCGTAGGCGTTTTCGATCTTCTGGGGGTGTGGTGGCTCATCCGCCGCAAGAAACCTTCCCCCGTTCTGTTGCCGCAGGATGGGGTGTGATGCCCATACGCATATTCGTATCCTCTTGTTGAAAATGCGCCTTTCGTGTTTATCTCCTTCCTGTCCTCCACAAGCGCACGCGCGGAGTGAGCCATGCTGGTAACCTTGTCGCAATCCATCAACGGATTTTTGCACGATGTTTTCGTGACAAATTTTTCGTATTGGGCTGCCTTTGGCGTTTTCGGGCAGCTGCTGTTTGCTGCGCGCTTTATCGTGCAATGGATCGCCAGTGAGCGCGCCGGGCGCTCGGTTGTACCTTTGGCGTTTTGGTTTTTTTCGATCGGCGGGGCGGCCATTGTGCTCATTTACGGCATTTATCGCCGCGATCCAGTGATCATTCTGGGGCAGGTGATGAGCTTTTTTATCTATTTCCGTAACCTCGCCTTGATCGCCAAGGAGCGCCGGGAGCGCGGCAAGGTGACGATCGAGGGCGAATGAGGCGGGCTGGAGCCTGCGGCGATAAAGTGGATGCCGGTTTATCGCCAAAAAGCAGGCGTCAATAAAAAGAGAGCCTGCGGCGATAACGTGGATGCCGGTTTTGCGTCCGGAATTGCGTTAAAACAAAGAGAGAGCCTTTCAGGCGGCTCAATCTTTGCCGGAAACGCTCCAGAAAGCCACGGTTACCGTTTTCGCAAGCGCGCCAGATGCGCGATCAGATCATCGATCTGTTTGGGAGAAAAGGTAAATTCCGGCATGCCGGGATGGCCGGTCATGATCCCCTCCGCCAGGGATTCCTGCAAATATTCCGGCGGCCACTGGCTGGCAATGCGCCGGAAGGGGGGCGCGAGCCGGTTCGGGCTGGTGCCATGCAAACCCGTCGCATGGCAGGCCCCGCAATTTTCCTGCGCGAGCGCTGCGCCCATTTTGGCATTGCCGGCCGGGGGCTGCGGAGCGGCCAAAGCCTGCACCGCCAAAACCTGCATAGGCATGCTGAGTGCCAGAGCCATTATCCAACCGATGCGCATGCATTCCTCCTGCGATTTTGCGCATAATACCAAAGATCCTTGAAAATAACTCTTTGGTATTTTTCACGAAACGATCTTATCCCTTGATACAATAAGATCGTTTCGTTTGCTTCAATGGCCTGATGCGTCCGCATTAAAGACCATTGGCATAATGCCATGATTCGGTGAGCAATTGGTTATGGCCTTTGGTGATCGACCCGTGCTTTATTTTTCACAAAAAAAATTCTATAAAACATAGACATAAACGTCATTTGCGCCAAAGCAAGCTTGGGGTCCCCCAAGTTCCCCCCAAATTCAGGCTCTGGCGCATAGCGGGGTTTGACGAAAACATATCCCGCGCGTATCTCTTTGTAAAAAAATCGGTTACGGATTTTTTGTGCCAACCTTTTCGTCTGAATTAGGGGCAGGACTCCTTATCGCGTCCGGAGGATCGCAGGAAAAGGAAAGAAAAAACGTCCTATACCCTTGTAAAGTAATGGATATTATTTCCTTTTCGATGCGGCCAACCTTCCATGTTTAATGGGTCCTGCCCCTAGGAGGCCCTGCCCCTAAGCCTTGATTTTCACATAGGTGCCGGGCGCATCGCATAAGGGGGTGAGTTTGCCATCGCCGGGCACGCGGGCGGGCACTTGGCTATCGCCCTTGGTGACCCATTCGAGCCAATGCGGCCACCAAGAGCCGGGATGCTCCTCGGTGTTTTTCACCCAATCCTCGTATGCGCCAACCACCGGCCCGCCGGTCCAATATTGATATTTGGGCTTGGCAACCGGGTTGACCACGCCGGCAATATGGCCGCTGCCTGCCAGCACATAGGTCACCGGCCCGCCGAAAAATTTCGAGCCGACAAAAACCGATTTGGCCGGGGCGATATGGTCTTCGCGCGCGGCAAGGTTGTAGATCGGGGTTTTGACCCGCTGCAAATCGAGCGTGCGCCCGCCCACGGTCATTTTGCCTTGGGAGAGCGTGTTGTTGAGGTAGCAATTACGCAGATAATAGCTGTGGTTGGCTTCGGTCATGCGGGTGGAATCGGCATTCCAGAACAGCAGGTCGAAAGCGGGCGGGTTCTTGCCCTTGAGATAATTGCTGACCATATAGGACCAGATCAGATCATTCGGGCGCAACATATTGAAGGCGTTTGCCATTTTGGTTCCCGGCAGATAGCCGGTCTTGGCCATGGTTTCCTCGATGCTCTGGATTTGCGCCTCATCGACAAAGGCGAGCAGATCCCCCGCATGGGTGAAATCCACCTGCGTGGTGAACAGCGTCGTGCTCTTGATCCGCTCCGGCCGCTCGCCCTGCGCCAAATACGCGAGCGTAACCGACATCAACGTGCCGCCGACACAATAGCCGATCGTATGCACTTCGCGCTCGCCGGTGGCGTTTTCAATTTGGGCAATCGCTTCGAGAATGCCTTTTTTCATATAAGCTTCAAAATCATAGCTGCGCAGTTTTTCATCCGGGTTGACCCAGGAAATCACAAACACCGTGAGCCCGACGCTCACCGCCCAGCGGATGAAGCTTTTTTCGGGGTTGAGATCGAGAATATAGAATTTGTTGATCCAGGGCGGGGTGATCAGCAACGGGGTTTTGAACACGCTCGGCGTTGTGGGCGCGTATTGGATAAGCTCGATCAACTCGTTGCGGAACACCACTTTTCCGGGGCTGACAGCGATGTTTTTTCCCACCTCGAACGAGGAGCCATCGGCCTGGCGGATGCGCAATTCCCCGTTGCCGCTTTCCATATCTTCAGCGAGCATCTTCATGCCGCGCGCGATGTTTTCGCCCTGCTCTTCAAGCGTGGTGCGGATAAGCTCCGGGTTGGTCGCGACAAAATTGGATGGCGAGAGCGCGCCTGCCAATTGCCGCATGTAAAACGCGGCTTTGAGCTTGGTGCGATCATCGAGTTCGGCGTCATCGACCAGTTTTTGCCCCCATTGTGCCCCGGCAAAGTAGGCTTGGCGCAGAAAATTGAAATAGGGGTTGGCGGTCCATTCTGGATCAGAAAAGCGGGTATCGCGCGCAGGGGTTGCTGGGTCGGGCGTGATCGTCTCGCCATTCGATTGGCGCAGAAAATTGCCCCAGACATTCATCAAATGGCCGGAAAACGCGCTTTGCGCCGCCACCATCCGCGCGGGATCCTTGAGCCAATATTCAGCAACCGCCCCCAATGTGCGGGTAAAATCGGAGGTATCGGGCGCATGGGAAGCGTGGTCGGTATCCATGCCCATAATCACGCTGGCCGAAGCGCGAGTTGTCTCGGCAAGGATGTCAGAGGAAATCTCGGTCAGCTTGTCAAACTGCATCGGGTTGATGATCGGGGTTTCCGTCTCGGCAGGGGCGGTGCGTGCAAGTGGGACGCTTTTGGCATGCGGTGCGGCATGTGGTGTGGCATGCGGAGGCGCGGCAGGAGGGGGTTGGGGCACAAGGTTCGGCTTTCGCATAGGAGGGGGAGGGGGCGCGGTAACGCCCATATTTGCAGATGTTTTTGGGGCCCCCACAGATGTTTTTGGTGCCGCCGCAGGTGTTTGGGCTGTAGCGCCCGCAGGCGCGTGCGGCGCTGGTTTTTTCTCCGATAATCCAGGGGCGGATAAACCGAGAGCTTGGGACGAGGCTTGCATATGTCCGCCCTCTTGCACGGCTTTTTTGGCCGCCCTGTCCTGAATGCGTTTTTCGCGGATGGCCGCAGCGTAGGCTTTGCTCCCTTTGGCCGCGCCCCCCTTGGCAACGCTCCCCTTGGCAACGCTCCCCTTGGCAACGCTCCCCTTGGCAACGCTTGTCTTGGTACCCTCTGCTTGGGCGGAGGCGCCGCTTTTGGCTAAAGTCGCCGCTTTTTGCGGTGCGGATACGGATTTGGGGCGCGTTTCGGCCATAGCTTCCTCCTGATCCTTCAGAACGGGGCTGCCCGCAGACACCCCGCCGTTCTGCTTTTCTGCCGTTTCCTGCTTTATCGTGCCTCCGGCGGGCGATAGACCTGTTCCGCAAGGGCTTTTATTTTGATCCAGTGTGCCTATTTTTTAGCGGTTAGGGAAGATCAAACGCCGATAAAATAATCAAAATGACAACAAACCTTCGTTGAAGGTCGCCGGGTGCTGCGCTATGGTGGGGTGTGTTTCTGGCAAGATCTTCTGCCCGAACCAAAACAGGGTATCTTTATGCGCAAGGCTGTTTCCTACCACAGGTTCTTCGTTTTCGGGGACATCATTTTGCCGCGCTCCGGTTGGGGGCCTGTTCTGGCCTGCGCGGTTGGGGTGGCCTGCGCTGGTTTGGGCGGTTGCGGTGCGCAGTCCTCTTCCGGGCAGGATGGTCTGCGGCTTTCCAACGTGTTGACTACCCCGCCCATCCCCCCGGCGGCGGATTTCGTGCAGGCTTCGCGCTCCCAAAAGGCGCTTGATTTCATCCCGGTAGCAGATCTAAACGCGGAGGCGCGGCCCCAAGCGCCCGCCGCCGAAACAACCCGCACGCTCGAATCCCAGTTGCAAAGCCAAGGCAACAAAAGCCGCGCCTTTGCCCGCCGCCCGCTCCCCCCCTCCGGTGATTGACCGCGGGCTGGGGGGCTGAACTTTCTCTGTAATTTTGCGCAATTGCCTGTTTTGCGCTGCATTTTTTGGTTTTAAGCGAATTTGATTGCGTTTATGCAATTTTTCAAACGCATTCCCTGCGCTTGGCAAGCACCTGTTTCAGGCCCACATTGGGAGGCAAGCGAGGTTGGGGAGGCAAGCGGATTTTTGCGT